>NZ_CAKKTL010000054.1:0-26593 GCF_920664355.1 Protofrankia sp. CiP1_Cm_nod2 | reverse complement strand
CGGCCCGGCGGCGGCCGTGGGGACGGCGGCCCCCCGCGGCCTGGAGGGACGCGGGCCGGCATCGGCAGGCGGACGCAGCCGCATCCCACCCGCGGCGAGACCCGGCCGGCCGCCCACGGCGGCGAGCGGAACCACACCGGCCCCGGCATCCCCGGTCCTGGCATTTCCGGCCCCGGCGCTCCTGGCCCCGGCGCTCCTGGACTCGCTGGCTCCGCAGCCGGTGACCTCGCGGCCGGCGGCGCTGGCACCCGCGTCCCCGGGCCGGGCTTTTCCGGGGCTGGAGCTCCTGAGCCGGGCGTTCTCGGTCCTGGTGCCACGAGATCCGGCGTGGCTGGCCTCGGCATCCCCGAAGCCGACGCCCCCGAGCCTGGTGCTGCTGAAGGCGTCCGCACCGGATGGGGCAGTGTCGGGAGCGGACCAGCCGGCGTCGGAGCCGGCGGTAGCGGAGCCGGCGGAGTCGAGGCCACCTCGCCCGGGGCCAGCGAGGCCGGCGGAGCTGAAGGCCGTCTTGTCGGCTCCGGCGTTACCGGGGCCGGCCGCACCGGATCTGGCATCACCGGCTCCGGCGTCCCCGGCGCCGCCGCCCCGGACTCCGGCGTTGCCAGAGCTCCTGTGTCCGAAGCTCCCATATCCGAAGCCTCTGCGTCCGAGGCCTTTGCATTCGAGGCCTCTGCATTCGAAGCCACTGCATCCGACGTCCCCGTAGCTGGTGCCGCTGTCCCCGGGGGCGGTGGCGCCAGGGCTGCCGGTGACATCGGGGCCGTTGTCGTCAGGTCCGGCATCGCTGGTGCCGGCGTCATCGCGGCCGGCGCCAGCGATGCCGGCCAGGACGGATCCGAAGCCCAGGGGAGGACAGCCGTCGGAGCCGGCGGAGCCGGGATCCGACCGGGCACGGGGGGCTCAGGGGGTCGGGGAGGGCTCGAAGCGCCGGCCGCCACCGCCGGCCGTCCACCGGCGCGGGTGTCGGACGGGCCGGGCTGGACGCCGGACGTGGGCGAGTTCCGGGCGGCTGGCGCCGGCCCGGTCGCCGCGGGCCTGCCGCGGCTGCGGGCCACCGCGGCGGGGCGCCTGGCCGCCGGGCATGCTGGTCCCGACACGGTCGAGACCCGGTGCCGGTGGGTGCACGTCGGCGGGCTCGAGGGCGGTTGCGGACGTACGACGGTGACGGCTGGCATCGCGATGGCGCTCGCGGCGTCCCGCCGTGACCGGATCATCGCGGTGGACGTGTCCGCCGACCAGCCCGGGACGCTCGCCGCCCGGCTGGGCCCACTGGCCGGCCGGGGAGCGGGCCCAGCGCCTGGGCCAGGGGAGACCGCCCGCGCGGCGAGCGGGCTGCCGCCGCCGTCACCCGAGTTGCCCGAGTTACCCGAAATCCGCCGGTTCGCCGCCGGCGCCGGTGCGACGGGCGGGACGGGCCCGGCGGGCCCGCTGGTGTCGGCGCGGCCGCCGGGTGTGAGAGGGCTGGCGGGCCTGGTGGTGTCGGCGGGCCCGCCGGGCGCGGGAGGGCCGGTGGGCCTGGCGGGGCCGGCGCGGGCGGGCCTCGACGTCATGCTGGGAGCGGCGGGCGTGGACGCCGGCGGGCGCCCCGCCGAGGATGCCGGCCGGGTCGAGGAGGTCGGCCGGGCACTCGACGCCGTCGGGGAGTGGTACGAGGTGGCGCTGCTCGACAGCCCGCCGGGCTGGAGCCGTCCGCTGCCGGCGGCGCTGCTGGCCCGGGCCGACACCCTGGTGCTGACCGTGCGTGCCAGCACGGTGGCGCTGTCGGCGGTGGACGGCGCGCTGGACGCGCTCGCCGGCACCGGCCGGGGCGAGCTGGCCGGCTCCGTGACGATCGCGGTGGTGGAGACCGTCCCGACGCGGTGGCCCGGCCGCGCGCGCCGCCGGCTGGCGCGGCTGGCGGAGCGTGCCCACACCATCGTCGTCGTCCCGTTCGACCCCGTGCTGACCGATGGCCGGGCGGCGGCCTGGTCCGACCTGCGGCGCCGTACCCGGGCCGCCTTCGGCGAGCTCGCCGCCGCGGTGGACCCCGTGGCCGGTTGATCTTCCCCGGGGGGCCGGAGGCCGCCCGCGGTGACCGCGCACCGGCGCCTGCGGGCCGTGGCGGCAACAGGACGGCGGGGAGGAGCGAGCAGGTGGCGCATCGAGTCGTGGCGTCCGGAACGTGTCGGTGCGTATGCGCCGAGGGTGTGCGCGGGAGACGCGCGCCCGGAGCGGGCGGGGATGCGTGAGGATGCGTAAGGTCGAGCGGTGAAGCGGGAGCTGCTGACCCCCTCCGGCCAGGGTGACCAGGGCGGTGCCGACGAGGCGCTGCGGGCCGCTCTCGCCGGCGGGGACGAACCGGCGGTGGCGGCGGCGCTGGCCGGTGCGCGGGTCTTCGTCGCGATCGAGGCGCGCCTGGTGGAGGCCGACGGCGGCACCGGGGCGGAGAAGACCTCCGAGATGGTCCTGGTGACGTTGCGGGTGCCGTCCGGCGCGACCGCGATCCCGGCCTTCAGCGGCGTCGACGCCCTGGCCCGGTGGCGGCGGGCGGCCCGGCCGGTGCCCGTCCCGGGGCGGCTGCTCGGCGCGGAGGCGGTACGGGCGGGCCACCGCGCCATCGTGCTCGACATCGCCGGCCCGGTCATGGCCACCATCGACGGCGACCTGCTGCACCAGCTCGCGGCCATGTGAGGGCGTACCGCGGACCGCGTGTGGAGTGCGTCGAGGGGAGTGCGGGGAGCATCGGGGGGCGTGTGGGGCGCGCCGGCGGGCGGCGCCCGGCCGGTGGCGGTGGGCCGGTGCGCGTGTGACAGGGTTCACGCTCGTGTGACGACGGGCCCGGCCGGTGGGGCTGGCGTCCCATGGTCAGGTGATCGTGGTATCCGGCTCGTTCTGCTACGCTGTCGGTCGACCGCTTGTTATCCGGACCGGGGCCCGACAACGGCCCGGTCCTGTGACAAGGCCAAGCGGAGGCTTGCCTCCCACCCGATGTCGTTGCCGGCGCAGGATGCTGTTGCCGGTACAACGGCCGGGTCGCCGGTCGGCCGAGCCGTTGTATGACGGCGTGTCGGTCGGGTGTCCGGGTCATCCGGGCGCAGGGCTCCGCAGCGGCAGGTCGTGCCCGCGCGTCGAGTCACGGAGGGAACCACATCAGCGTAGAGTCCCGCATCAACGACCGGATCAGGGTGCCCGAGGTGCGCCTCGTCGGCCCCGAAGGCGAACAGATCGGCATTGTCGCCATCGCCGAGGCGATGCGGCTCGCCCAGGAGGCCGATCTTGACCTCGTCGAGGTCGCGCCGACGGCCCGGCCGCCGGTCTGCAAACTCATGGACTACGGGAAGTTCAAGTACGAGTCCGACCAGAAGCGTCGCGAGGCTCGGAAGAACCAGGTCCAGACGGTCATCAAGGAGATGAAGCTCCGGCCGAAGATTGATCCGCACGACTACGAGACCAAGAAGGGCCACGTGGTGCGGTTCCTGCGGGCCGGGGACAAGGTCAAGATAACGATCATGTTCCGTGGCCGTGAGCAGTCCCGGCCCGAGCTGGGCATCCGGCTGTTGCAGCGGCTGTCCACGGACGTCGCGGATCTCGGCTATGTCGAGGCCCAGCCCAAGCAGGACGGCCGGAACATGACCATGGTGATGGCTCCGCACAAGGGCTCCCGGCCCCAGCGCGTGCCAGAGCCGGCCGCCCGGGCCTGACGACCGACGCCCGACCGCCGACGACCCGACTGTCCAGCGCGCTCAGTCACAGATCAGTCAGAGATCAATCACCGCTCGATTACAGGACTTCTCAGATGCCCAAGACGAAGACCCACACCGGTGCGGCCAAGCGGTTCCGGATCACCGGTTCCGGCAAGGTGGTGCGCCGCCGGGCGAACCGCAACCATCTGCTGGAGCACAAGTCCAGCCGGCGCACCAGGCGGCTGTACAACGAGGTGACGCTCAGCCCGGCGGACGAGGGACGCATCAAGAAGCTGCTGACACGCTGACCTCGCCGGCCCCCGGCGGCCCCTGACGCGTAAGCCGCCGGCTTACCTCGTTCGGGGTGATGCCGAGGCGTCCGAGGTACTGATCCCTTTCGGGGGAGGTGCTACGGGCCCCCGGCGGCGCGAAGAATACGCTCATGCTGTCTCCGGCCGCTGGCCGGCCGCTCCCACCGACCGGGAGCCGCGCCAGCCGGTGCCGTGCGACGCGGCGTCGCGCGACCGGGCACAGCGTGACCTGGCACCGGGCGACAAGGTGCCGTGTGACGCGGTGCCGCGCGACCGGTTGTCGCGCGACGCGGTGCCGTGCGGTGTTGCGTAATGCGGTGTTGCGTGATTGCGGTGTTGACAGCCACGACCGAAAGAGAGTTCTCCAGCTCATGGCAAGGGTCAAGCGGGCGGTCAACGCCCAGAAGAAGCGCCGGACGGTCCTGGAGCAGGCCAGCGGGTACCGGGGCCAGCGCTCCCGGCTGTACCGCAAGGCCAAGGAGCAGGTCCTGCACTCGATGACCTACTCCTACCGCGACCGGCGGGCCCGCAAGGGCGACTTCCGCCAGTTGTGGATCACTCGGATCAACGCCGCGGCGCGGCAGAACGGGCTGACCTACAACCGGTTCGTCCAGGGGCTGCGCCTGGCCGGCGTGGAGGTGGACCGCAAGATCCTCTCCGACCTCGCGGTGACGGACCCGGCGGCGTTCACCGCGCTGGTCGAAGTGGCGCGAGCCGCCCTGTCGGCGGCCCCGCAGCAGCCCCAGGCGGCCTGAGGGGGCTGCCGGACAGCTTTCTCCCGCGCCCCTCGGTTCCGCGTCCCTCGGTGGCTTCGGACCCGCCCGCTGGCCCGCGTTCGGCGCGGGTGCTCGCCGCGCGGCGCCTGCGCCGTCCGGCGGTCCGGCGTGCCCGGGGAGAGTTCCTGGTCGAAGGACCGCAGGCGGTCGCCGCCGGGCTCGCCGTCGGGGCGCTGCGGGAGATATTCGTCGGCTCGTCCGCGGCCGGCCGCTACGGGGAGCTCGTCGGCGCGGCGAGCGTACCGGTGCGGGTCGTCTCGGACGAGGCGGTGGCGTCCCTGTCGGAGACCGTGACCCCGCAGGGGGTGGTCGCCCTGGCCGAGCAGCCGCGCCACCGCATCGCCGACCTCGCCGCGCCCCGGCTCGTGGCGATCTGCGTCGACACCCAGGACCCGGGCAACGCGGGGACGATCGTGCGGTCGGCGGACGCCGCCGGCGCGGACGCGGTGGTCTTCGCCGGCTCGTCGGTGGACCCGTTCGGCGGGAAGGCGGTCCGCGCGTCCGCGGGCAGCGTCTTCCACCTGCCGGTCGTCACCGACATCGGCGTGGCCGAGGCCATCGGGCAGGTCAGGGCACGTGGTTGCCGTATCGTGGCGACCACTCCCTCCGCCCCGCGGGACATCGACACCGCGCAGGACGCGGGGGAGCTGGACACACCCACCGGATGGCTGTTCGGTAACGAGGCACGAGGTTTGCCGCGCGCTACCGTAGTGTCCGCGGACGCGGTACTTCGAGTACCGGTGTACGGTCAGGCCGAGTCGCTGAATCTTGCGGTGGCCACGGCGATCTGCCTGTACGCGTCAGCGCGCGCACAGGCGAGGCTCGGATCCGGCGCGGCAGGCGTCGGGGGAGGTGAACGGCTGTGACGCACACGGTCACGTCGGCTCCCGACCAGGCCCGCAGGCCAGAGGTCGACGGGGATGCGCTGTCCGCCCCCGGCCCGCGGGCGGACGGGGTGGGCCGCCGCGAGGCCGCCACCGCCCAGCCACCACCCACGCTGCCGATGAACTGGGACGACCTGCCGGACGGAATCGTGATCCTGGACCGCGAGGGCCGGATCGAGGTGTTCAACGCGGCCGCCGCCAGGATCACCGGTGTGCCCGCGACCGTGGCCCCGGGCCGGCATCTCATCGACGTCCTGCCGCTGCTGGACGAGCGGGGCAACGACTGGTGGGAGTGCTCGCGGGTCACCCGCGGCCTGCCGAGGGTGACCGGCCAGCCCGAACGCCGTCTCACCCTGGCCCGCCCGGGTGACGAACGCGACCTCAACGTCACTGTTCGTTACGTCCGGGTGGACGGGCAGCTGGCGCACGTCTCGCTGTCCCTGCGGGACACGGCCAGCCGGGAGCGGATGGAACGCAACCGCGCCGACCTGGTCTCGACCGTCGCCCACGAGCTGCGCTCGCCGCTGACGAGCGTCAAGGGCTTCACCGCCACCCTGCTGGCGAAGTGGGACCGTTTCACCGAAGAACAGAAGAAGCTGATGCTCAACACCGTCAACACCGACGCGGACCGGGTGACCCGGCTGCTCGCGGAGGTGCTCGACGTCTCGCGGATCGACTCCGGCCGGATCCAGATGCGCAAGCAGATCGTGGACCTCGGGCAGACCCTGCGCCGGGTCGTCGACGGCAAGATCGCGGCGGGTGAGGCCACCCACGACCGGTTCGTGGTCCGCACCGAGGGCGAGCTGCCCGAGATGTGGCTCGACTCCGACAAGATCGAGCAGGTGCTGCACAACCTGGTGGACAACGCCCTGCGGCACGGCGCCGGCACCGTCACCATCGTCATGCGCGGCACCCCGGGCGGCGCCGAGGTCAGCGTGGCCGACGAGGGCGAGGGCGTGCCCGAGGCGAGCGCCTCCCGGGTCTTCACGAAGTTCTGGCGCGGGGCCACCCGCGGGAACGGCACCGGCCTCGGGCTCTACATCGCCCGGGCGCTCATCGAGGCCCACGGCGGGAGCATCACGGTCGGCCGGGCGCCCGGCGGCGGCGCGGAGTTCCGATTCGTGGTGCCCGCCGGGGCACCGGTCTTCGCCTGACCGTCCCCGCCCGCCCGCCGGCCCGTCCGGTCCGTTGCCAGACCCGGCGGCGGGGACGGCCCGATACGGGCGGACGGTCGTCCGACCCGACGCGAGGAGCGGTAACCACCCGGCGGGCGCCCCGGCCGGGGCCCCGGCCGTGCCGAGCCCACCCGGCCAGGGGGCATCGGCCTGACGACCAGCTTGGATCAAACCTGGATCAGGCTGGCGGCCTGCCCGCCGCGTGCGGACTTCCCATACCGTGGCGGGGAACCGGTGCGGGCCCCAACCGGCACCACCGGCAGCCCCGGACCCGGACACAACAGACGTGACACGGACATACGTGACACAGGCACACCTGACATAGACACACCTGACATAGACACAGACGCAGAACACACCGCCGGCGGACAACCGCCATCGACGAGCAACACCATCAACGAGGATGACCAGCGTGCCCCCGTCCACACAGAGCGCCGACCCGCACCGGTCGGACGTGCCCGACCCCTCGGCAGCGAGCGCCGGCGGCGACCCCAGCTCCAGACGTACCGGTCCGGAGCACGCCGGTCCGGTACGTCCGAGCGCGGACCGTCCCGAACCAGGCAGTGCTGCCTCGAACAGCGCTGTTCCGGACCGTGCTGCCTCGGAGCGTACGGAGCCGGACCGTCCCGATCCACGTCCCGGCTCGCAGCGTCCCAGCTCGCAGCGTGGCGACCCGGCGTCGGTGGATCCCGGCGCGCTCGGCCCCGACCGCCTCGAGCAGGTGCGCCTCCAGGCGTCCGCCGCGATCGCCACCGCGGGCGACCTCGACGAGCTCGCCGCGCTGCGGACCCTGCACCTCGACGGCCGGGGCGCACCCCTGGCGCTCGCCCGCCGCGCGCTCGGCGCACTGCCCCCGCCCGAACGGGCCGAGGCCGGCCGCCGGCACAACGCCGCCACCGCGGCGATCCGCGCGGCCTACGAGGCCCGGCTGGCCGAGCTGACCGCCGAGCGGGACGCCCGCGTCCTCGTCGAGGAGCGCGTCGACGTCACCCTGCCCGGCACCCGCCGGCCGCTCGGGGCCCGCCATCCGCTGTCCGCCCTGTCCGACCATCTGGTGGACGTGTTCGTGGCGATGGGCTACGAGGTGGCCGAGGGGCCGGAAGCCGAGCACGACTGGTTCAACTTCGAGGCGCTGAACCTCGGCCCGGACCATCCGGCCCGCAGCTCGCACGACACCCTCTACGTCGACCCGGTGGGCAGCGGGCTGCTGCTGCGCACGCACACCTCACCGGTGCAGATCCGCACCCTGCTGTCCCGTCCGCTGCCGGTGTACGTGGTCTGCCCGGGGCGGACGTACCGTAACGACGCGGTCGACGCCACGCATTCGCCGGTGTTCGGCCAGCTCGAGGGCCTGGCGGTGGACGAGGGCATCACCATGGCCGACCTGCGCGGGACGCTGGAGGTCTTCGCCCAGGCGCTGTTCGGCTCGGGGCTGGCCACCCGGCTGCGGCCGTCCTACTTCCCGTTCACCGAGCCGTCGGCCGAGCTCGACGTCGCCTGCTTCGCCTGCCGGGGCGAGCCGGCCCGCCAGCCGTGCCGGGTGTGCTCGGACGAGGGCTGGATCGAGGTCGGGGGCTGCGGGATGGTCGACCCGAACGTGCTGGTCGCCTGCGGGGTCGACCCGGCCCGCTACAGCGGGTTCGCGTTCGGGATGGGCCTGGAACGCGCCGCGATGATCCGCCACGACGTCCACGAGATCCGGGACTTCGTCGACGGGGACGTCCGCTTCGGCCTCTCGTTCGGGACGGGGAACTGACCATGAAGATCGTGATGTCGTGGCTGCGGGAGGCCGTCCCGGCCCTGCCGCCGGCGAAGGCGGTAGCCGACGCGCTCATCCGGGCCGGTTTCGAGGTGGAGGCCGTCGAGCCGGTCGGGCATGACCTTGCCGGCGTCGTCGTCGGCGAGGTGGTCTCGATCGAAATCGTCCGGACGAAGAAGAAGGATGTGCGCTGGGTGCAGGTCCGGGTGGCTGAGGCCGCCACCCGAGGGGTGATCTGCGGCGCGTTCAACTTCGCCGTCGGTGACCGGGTGGCTGTCGCCCTGCCCGGCGCGGTGCTGCCCGGTGGTTTCACCATCACCGCCCGCAGGACCTACGGACAGCTCAGCGAGGGGATGATCTGCTCGGCCAGCGAGCTGGGCATCGGCGACGACCATGGCGGGATCCTCGTCCTGCCGCCCGACACCCCGGTGGGGACCGACGTCGCCGAGCTGCTGGACCTCGCCGACGACGTGCTGGACATCGCCGTCACCCCGGACCGCGGCTACGGCCTGTCCGTGCGCGGGATCGCCCGGGAGGCGGCGGCCGCGTTCGGGCTGCCCTTCGACGACCCCGCCGAGGCTGCCTCTGTGCCCGTGCCCGCGGGCCGCGGCGATGATCGCGAGCGCGCGGTGCCGGAGCAAACCGCGTCCGGCCAAACCGCGTCCGGACAGGCCGGAGCTGGACAGACCGGAGCTGGACAGGACGCGGCAGGGTATCCGGTCGTGGTGGAGGACACCGCCGCCTGCAGCCGCTATGTCGCCCGGGTCGTCACCGGGGTCCGGCCGGACGCGGTGACACCGTTGCGGCTGGCCCGGCGGCTCGCCCTGTCGGGCATGCGGCCCATCTCGGTACCGGTCGACGTCACGAACCTGATCATGCTGGGACTGGGGCAGCCGCTGCACGCCTTCGACCGGGCGAAACTGTCCGGGCCGATCGTGGTGCGCCGCGCCCGCGAGGGGGAGCGGCTGGTCACCCTCGACGGCGTCAAGCGTGAACTCGACCCGGAGGACCTGGTCATCGCCGACGGCTCCGGGCCGGTGGCGCTCGCCGGGGTCATGGGCGGTGCCTCCACCGAGATCTCCGCCGACACCACCGAGATCCTCATCGAGGCGGCCCACTTCGACCCGGTCGCGGTGGCCCGCACGGCCCGGCGCCACCAGCTCGGGTCCGAGGCGTCCCGCCGGTTCGAGCGCGGCGTCGACCCGGCGCTCGCGCCGGCGGCGGCCCACGCCGCTCTGCGCCTGCTCACCGAGCTCGCCGGCGCCACCGCCGAGGCCGGGGTGACCGACATCGATCACCGTCCGGCGCCGCGTCCCATCACCTTCCCGTTGGCCGAGACGGCCCGTCTGGGTGGGCGTCCCTATCCGGCGGAGATCGTCCGTCGGCGGCTGGCCGAGGTCGGCTGCGCGGTCGCCGACACCATCACCGGTGCCGGCACCGGTGATGGTGTCGGCGATGGCACCGAGGCCATTGCCGACGCCGTTGCCCCCGCCGGGGCCGACGGCGACAGTGTCGGTGACGGCGCGTTGCTGGTCGTCCCGCCGTCCTGGCGTCCCGACCTGACCCGGCCCGCCGACCTGGTCGAGGAGGTCATCCGCCTGGAGGGGTACGACACGATCCCGGTGACCCTCCCGCGGCTGCCCGCGGGCCGCGGCCTCACCCGGGGCCAGCGGATACGCCGGGCGGTCGGTACCGCCCTCGCCCACCAGGGCTACGTGGAGGTCCTGACCGTCCCGTTCGTCGGGGACGACACCCCGGACCGGCTCGGGCTCACCAGCGACGACACCCGGGCGGCGGTGGTCCGGATCGCCAACCCGATCGCCGAGGACGCCGCCAACCTGCGCACCACCCTGCTGCCGGGGCTGTTCGCCGCGGCCATCCGCAACATCGGCCGGGGGCAGGCCGACCTGGCCCTGTTCGAGACCGGCCTGGTCTTCCGCGCCACGGCCACGGCCGCCACCCCGCCGACTCCGGCGGTCGACCGCCGGCCCGACGACGCCGAGATCGCCGCGCTCAACGCTGTCCTGCCCGAACAGCCCAGGCTGGTGGCCGTCGTCCTGACCGGCCGTCGCGAGCCGGCCGGCTGGTGGGGCCCGGGACAGCCGGCGACCTGGCAGGACGCCATCGACGCGGCGCACACCGTCGCGGCGGCCACCGGTGTGGACCTGACCGTGACGGCGGACGCGCTGACCCCGTGGCATCCGGGCCGGTGCGCGCGCCTGTCGGCGGACGGCCAGGTGGTCGGGTACGCCGGGGAACTGCACCCGCGCGTGATCGCGGCGTACGGGCTGCCGGCCCGGGCCTGCGCCATGGAGCTCGATCTCGACACGGTGATCGAGATCGCGTTGGCGCGCCCGCCGGTCACCGCCCCGGCAGTGTCCACCTACCCGCCGGCCGACCGTGACATCGCGCTGGTCGTCGAGGCCGGCGTGCCGGTGGCGCGCGTCACCGAGGCGTTGCGCCGTGGCGCCGGTGACCTGCTGGAAGCGCTGACCCTCTTCGACGTCTACGAGGGATCCCAGATAGGTGAGGGGAAGCGGTCACTCGCGTTCGGCCTGCGGCTGCGGGCGGTGGACCGGACGCTGACCGCCCAGGAGGCCAACGCGGCGCGGGACGTGGCGATCGCCGAGGCCACCCGGCTGACCGGCGCCGTCCTACGCACCTGACCTGGTTTCGACCGGCCTGGTTCCGGCAGATCCCGACCCTGAGCTGGCCGGCCCCGGTTCGACGTTTCGACCGGGGCCGGGGCCCTCGCCGGGTCAGCAGCCCTCACCGTGCTGGCCGTCTTCGCGGTGTCGGCCGCCGCGGTGTCAGTCGTCCTCGCGGTCGAGGCCGAGGACACGGGTTCCTACGAACGGCACTCGTACCGCGACGAGCGGACGCCCGCTGCCGCGCCGGTCCATGGCGACTGCCAGCCGTCGGCGTGCCAGCGCTGCCAGCAGCTGCTCGGCCCGCGCCTCGCGGTCGAGATCACTCCGGACAGCGCGGGCGAAGGCCACCCCGTCGGCGTACGCCCCGGCGGGTGGGCGGCCGTCCGCGAACGCGGCGAACCTGACGCGGAAGTCGGGCAGGCAGGACAGCGCCGGCCAGGCCCGGGCGGCCGCGTCCGCGCGTTTGCGCAGCAGCGCGGCCCTGGTCGACGCGACCCGCCCGTGGCCGAATCCGGCGGGGGCCGGCCCACCGCCAACCAGCGCACGGACGAGCTCGCCCTGTGTCTGCCGCAGCCCACCCGCAGTACCACCGTCCCGGGTATCACCGTCCCGCTCGGCACCGCTGTCTGGCCTGGCATCGATGCCGTCTGGGCTGGGGCTGCCACCTGTGCGGGTATTCCTGCCCGGTTCTGTCCCGCCGTCCGGTCTGCTGTTTCCGGCTGGTCTGGTATTGCCGACCAGGCTGACATTTCTGGCCGGCCTGGTGTTTCTGCTTGGGCTGGTATTTGCGTTCGGTCCGGAATTGTGGCCGGCCGCGGCGGCAATGGTGTTCAGCTCGCCGGTGAGCTCCCACACGGACGGGTAGCGGCCGTCGCGTTCAAGCATGATCGCCGGTATTCTGCCGAAGCCCGTGGCCGCGTGGCTGGAACGGTTGTGCCGGTCGGAGCATCCGGAATATCCCGAATGATCAACATGGTGCTCGTTCGTTTTCTGCGGCTGTGGCTGCGACTGTGGTCCCAGCTCCGGGTTCCGGGCCGGGTCCGGCGGGGGTGGGTTCCGGTCTGCCCAGCGGTCGGCTACCGCATGTATCAGGTCGAGGACCTCACGGGTGACGGGGTGGGTGTGGGTGTCGTGGTAGAGCCCGCCGCGTACCGTCCCACCGGCCACATGGATGTAGGCGACGCGCTCCCACGGCAGCGCGTCAAGGAAGCGGTGTGGGTCGACCCCGTGGTTGATCTGGTCGGCGCGCAGGTTGGCGAGGTCGAGCAGGAGCAGCGCGCCGGTGCGCTCGGCCAGCTCGGTGAGGAAGCCGGCCTCGTCGAAGTCCGCCTCGGGCCAGCGCAGCAGAGCGGCCGGATGCTCCAGAGCGAGTGGTACCGCAAGCTCGGCGGACAGCGCCCGCACGTTCGCGGCCAGCACGTCCATGGCCTCGCGGGTGCGTGGGACCGGCAGCAGGTGGCCGGCTTCGAGGCCGCCGGCCCGTACGAAGGCGACATGTTCGCTCACCAGGGGTGCTCGCACCCGTTCGGCGACGGCGGCCAGGTGCGCCACTCGTGCCGGCTGGAGCGGTTCGGTGCCGCCGAGCCCGAGGCCGACGCCGTGCGGCACCACCGGCATGCCACGTTCGACCAGCTCGTCGAGGCCGGCTGGCAGTGGGCCGTGGGTGTGCAGGGTCTCGGCTATTACTTCGACGAACCCCAGATCCTTCCGTTCGGTGATGAACGCGGCGAGTTCCGGCCGCCAGCCGATCCCCAGCCCTCGCGGCAACGTGCCGCTGGCCCGTCCAGAAATGATCATCCGCCGCATCCGCCGCCACCGCATCCTCCGCCGCCGCCACACCCGCTGCCGCCGCCACCGCATCCCCCTCCGCCGCCGCATCCGCTACCGCCACCACCGCAGGAGGAGCTACCGCCACACGACGACCCACTGTCCGAGGAGGACCCGCCGTCCGAGGAGGAGCTGTGCGAACTCCCGGAGGAGGTGGCGACGAACGGCAGGCCGAGCTGCCGGGCGAGCAGGGGGTCGGTCCGCCACAGCACGACCGGGCCGAACAGCGCCACGGCGACCCCACGCTGCCCGGGAATTCCGCCCAGGCCCAGACTCCGCGCGAGCGTACGGGCGTCCCGCAGGAGCCGGCGCCCGGCGTGCGTGGTCCGCGGGACGATCGTCACCGCGATGGCGGCCATGGACATCATGAACGCCGCCGGCAGGTAGAAGAAGGCACCGAGGTCACCGGCCACGACGGCGAACGGGATGCCGGCCACACCCAGGACCACCATGATCAGAAAAGTTCGGCGTAACCGTCGGAGCCTGCGGGCCTGTTCCGCGGACGGCACCAGGCGTGCCGCCTGTAATCCGGCGCGGGTGGCCTGTGCGGCCGGGCTGCCCGCGACGGCCCGCTGGACGTGGGCGAGCCGCATCTCACCCGCCGTGGCGATGACGTCATACACCGTACGAGTGATGGGATGCCCGCCCTCCGGTGGAGGGCCGGCCGCGACGAGTACGGAGCGCCGGCTGCCCGGGGCGACCCGGCCCTCGTCATGCAGGGCGACGACCGCCGCCTCGACCGCCCGCCTCGCCCCGCCGGCGAGGAAGCCGAGATCGTCGAGGGGGAGGCTGCGCGGGTCCACGGGCGGTACGTCATGGGAACGCGACAGGACGACCCGTGCACCGATGATGACGATCAGCAGGATCAGCAGGATCAGCAGGAGCGCCAGGTAGGCGCCGAAGAACGTCACCGTGGCCCCGTCCGGTACGACGAACCAGCAGCGACCACCGGTCCGGCCGGAACCCGGGCCACGCGCCCGGTGGTCGCGTACCGCGCCGTTGCCCGCCGTGCCACTACGCGCCTGCCGGCCGGGAGGTCGGCGGTGAGCGTGGCGAATGTGGCGGTCGCTGTCGCCATATCGCGTTCCTCTCCGATTCTCAACGTCCCGCTCCTGTGTGTAGGCCCGTGGCCGGGCCCGGACTGCCTGTTCCGGTGCTGTCCGTTTGCTCCGGTGGTATCTGACAGCGTCGACCGTCCGGCGCGGCCAGGGTCAGGAGTGTCCGGCTTCCGACGCCGTGGGGACCTGGACCTGGTCCCGGTCTTGCATCTGCTCTCCGGCGCCGGCTTTCCGGGTGCGGTCGAGGCTGAAGCGATAAAGCGATAAAGCGATAAAGCGATAAAAAGAGGCTGAGGCGACAAAGTTGTCGCCTCAGCCTCAACGGACGTGGGGGCTGTGTCATGCCGCCCCGACGGTCAGCTGTTTCGTGTCTCCGTATCCGTGATCTGATTATCCGGTTCGGTCAGCGGTCCCACCGGCCGACCACCGCATACCCGGCGAAGTCGCCGGCGGCGATGGCGCTGACGCCGGTGAGGCCGGAGACCGGGACGGGTATCGGGCTGTAGAAGGCCGCACTGCCGTTGCCCAGCTGGCCGAAGTTGTTCAGTCCCCAGGCCCGGACGGTGCCGTCGAACCGCAGCGCGTACCCGGTGAGGCCGCCGGCGGCGATGGCGGTGACGCCGGTGAGGCCGGAGACCTGGACGGGTACCGGGCTGTTGGTGGTGGTGCCGTTGCCCAGCTGCCCGAAGCCATTGCCACCCCAGGCCTGGACGGTGCCGTCGAACCGCAGTGCGTACCCGGTGCGGTCGCTGGCGGCGATGGCGGTGGCGCCGGTGAGGCCGGAGACCTGGACGGGTACCGGGCTGTTGGTGGTGGTGCCGTTGCCCAGTTCGCCGTTGCCGTTGTAGCCCCAGGCCCGGACGGTGCCGTCGAACCGCAGTGCGTACCCGGCGAAGCCGCCGCCGGCGATGGCGGTGGCGCCGGTGAGGCCGGAGACCTGGACGGGTACCGGGCTGTTGGTACCGGGACCGGAGGTGCCGTTACCCAGTTCGCCCTCGTTGTTGTAGCCCCAGGCCCGGACGGTGCCGTTCCGGCGCAGCGCGTACCCGGTGAAGTTGCCGGCGGTGATGGCGGTGACGTCGGTGAGGCCGGAGACCTGGACGGGTAGCGGGCTGTTGGTGGTGGTGCCGTTGCCCAGCTGCCCGGAGCTGTTCAGTCCCCAGGCCCAGACGGTGCCGTTCCGGCGCAGCGCGTACCCCGTGGCCTCACCGCCGGTGATGGCGGTGACGTCGGTGAGGCCGGAGACCTGGACGGGTAGCGGGCTGTTGGTGGTGGTGCCGTTGCCCAGCTGCCCGGAGCTGTTCAGTCCCCAGGCCCAGACGGTGCCGTTCCGGCGCAGCGCGTACCCGCTGTTCCCTCCGCCCGCGACGGCGGTGACGCCGGTGAGGCCGGAGACCTGGACGGGTACCGGGCTGTTGGTGGTGGTGCCGTTGCCCAGCTGCCCGAAGTCATTGCGGCCCCAGGCCTGCACTATGCCGCTACGCAGCCGGATGTCCCAGCCGGGGGTCGTGCCCGACACTCCCGGGGAGGCAACAGCCGCCGCCGGCAGGGCCACCGCCCCGACTGTGGCCGTCACTGCCGCCGCCCATATTCCGATCCGCCATCGTCGACGAGACATCTCTGCTCCTCAGAACCGGTGGGTGTCGTCATCTACACCCAAACATCGCGGAGGGTAGCAAGAAAATTACTCCGAGTGTTCATATGGCTGCGTGTCATTGTGTGTCGCTACGTGTTCGCACGCCAGCATGTTTGTGTTGTTGTGTGTCTGCTCGGACGCGCTCCTGGTGGTCGTGTCGGGGCTCGGGCCCCGGGGCGGCTGGCGCAGGGCCCGTCCTGGTCCGGCGGGCGACCCGGCGTCGCCCGACGGGGTGCGGGGTCTGGCGGCCCGGCGGGTGCCGGGAGGAGCTGAGGAAACGCCGCGCCGCAACTTCCCACGGCAAGGTATTGCATGTTCATGAAATGCTATGTATAAGTTTTCAGTCATGGGGATGACAGCGGCGGTGGCCGGGGCCAGTGGGTACGCGGGCGGGGAGCTGCTGCGCCTGCTGCTCGGGCATCCGGAGCTCGAGATCGGCCCGCTGGCGGCGGGCTCGTCGGCCGGGCGCGACGTCACCGAGATCCACCCGCACCTGCCCGGCCTCGAGGGCCGGGTCTTCGTCGACACGTCGGCCCTTGCCGGGGCCGACGCCGACATCGTCTTTCTCGCGCTCCCGCACGGCGCGTCCGCCGCGGTGGCGGCGACGCTGCCGGCCGGCGCCCGCGTCGTCGACCTGGGTGCCGACCACCGGCTCGTCGACGCCGAGGCCTGGCGCCGGGCCTACGGCGGCGAGCACGCGGGCGCGTGGACATACGGGATGCCGGAGCTGCCAGCGGCACGGGAGGCGATCCGGACCAGTGACCGGGTGGCGGCCCCCGGCTGCTATCCGACCGCGGTCACCCTCGCCCTCGCCCCGCTGCTGGCCGCGGGGCTGGTCGAGACCGAGGACGTCGTCGTCGTGGCGGCCAGCGGCACCTCGGGCGCCGGCCGCTCACCCAAGGCGAACCTGCTCGGCAGCGAGGTCATGGGCGACCTGACCGCCTACAAGGTCGGCAGCCACCAGCACCGCCCGGAGATCCTCCAGGCCCTCGGCGGGCTGGTCGACACGCCCGTGTCGATGTCGTTCACCACGGTGCTCGCGCCCATGCCGCGCGGCATCCTCGCCACCTGCACCGCCCGCCTCCGCGGAGAAGGCACCGGAAAAGGCGCCGAGGTGACCACGGACGCCCTGCGCGGCGCGCTGCTCGCGGCCTACGCGGACGAGCCGTTCGTGCGGGTCCTGCCGCCGGGCCGCTGGCCCCACACCTCGGCGGCTCTCGGCGGCAACGCCGTCCACCTGCAGGTCATGGCGGACGAGCAGGCGGGACGGGCGGTGGTCGTCGCCGCCCTCGACAACCTGTGCAAGGGGGCCGCGGGCCAGGCACTGCAGTGCGCGAACCTCATGCTCGGCCTGCCGGAGACAACGGGACTGACCGCACAGGGGGTGGCCCCGTGACCAGCCCCACCGCCGACGCTCACCCACGGGCGGAGACCTGCCTGCGGGCGGGCATCCGTCCGTGGGCAGGAACAGGAATCCGCCTGCGGGCAGGAGACGGCCGGGCAGGTGACAGCCATGGGAAAGCAGGCGGTAGCGCAGAAGCGGACGGCTCGCCGAAAACGGATGGCAGTCGTCCACGGGCGAGTCACGGCCGTCCAGCGGCACCGCATAATCATCGGCGGGCAGGAGGCATGATCGTGAGGATCGGATCGTGAGTGTCACGGCGCCGGCCGGTTTCCGGGCCGCGGGCGTGGCGGCCGGGCTCAAGCCCTCCGGCCGTCCGGACGTCGCCCTCGTCGTCAACGACGGCCCCCTCGACACGGCCGCGGGCGTGTTCACCCGCAACCGGGTGCAGGCCGCGCCGGTGCGGTGGTCCCGGCAGGTGCTCGTGGACGGCCGGCTGCGGGCGGTCGTGCTGAACTCCGGCGGCGCCAACGCCTGCACGGGCCCGGCCGGCTTCGCCGACACCCACCACACCGCCGAGCACACCGCGGCCCTGCTCGGGCTGGGTGCCGGTGAGGTCGCCGTCTGCTCGACCGGGCTGATCGGGATACGCCTGCCCATGGACCTGCTGCTGCCCGGCGTGGCCAAGGCGGTCACCGAGGCGGCGGCGACCGGTGGCGCCGCCGCCGCCGAGGCGATCCGCACCACCGACACCGTCAGCAAGCAGGCGGTGCGCGCGGCGGCGGGGGTCACGGTAGGCGGGATGGCCAAGGGCGCCGCCATGCTCGCGCCGGCGCTCGCCACGATGCTGGTGGTGGTGACCACGGACGCGGTCGTCGACCCGCCGACCGCCGACCAGGTGCTGCGGGACGCCTGCCGCACCACCTTCGAGCGGGTGGACTCCGACGGCTGCATGTCCACCAACGACACCGTGCTGCTGCTGGCCAGCGGCGCGTCCGGGGTGCGTGTCGACGCCGGGACGCTCGGCGGGCTGGTGACCGGCACCTGCGCCGACCTGGCCGGGCAGCTGGTCGCCGACGCCGAGGGCTCGACCAAGACGATCGCGGTCACCGTCACCGGCGCGGCCGGTGAGGACGACGCCCTCGAGGTCGGCCGGGCGGTGGCGCGGTGCAACCTGCTCAAGTGCGCGCTCTATGGCAACGACCCGAACTGGGGCCGGGTGCTCGCCGCGGTGGGGACCACCCGTGCCGCGTTCGAGCCCGACGCCGTCGACGTCGCGATCAACGGGGTGTGGGTGTGCCGCGACGGTGCCCCGGGCGAGCCGCGCGAGCTCGTCGACCTGACCGGCCGGGAGGTCGCCATCCGCATCGACCTGCACGCCGGCGGCAGCGAACTGACGGTCCTGACGAACGACCTCACCGACGGTTACGTCTACGAGAACTCGGCGTACTCGACGTGAGCGCCGTACCCGCCCTGGGCCGGCCGGCGACGCTCGCGCGGGGCCATGCCGCCCTGGCCAAGACCCAGGTGCTCATCGAGGCGCTGCCCTGGCTGTCGCGCTTCCACGGCGCCACCATCGTGATCAAATATGGCGGGCACGCGATGAAGGACCCGGCGCTGCGCGAGGCGTTCGCCGCCGACGTGGTCTTTCTGCGCTACGCGGGTCTGCGGGTGGTCGTCGTCCACGGCGGCGGGCCGCAGATCACCGCGCATCTCGACCGGCTGGGAGTCGAGTCGGTGTTCGCCGGCGGGCTGCGGGTGACCACCCCGGAGACGATGGAGATCGTCCGGATGGTCCTGGTCGGCCAGGTCAACCGGGACGTCGTCGGGCTGGTCAACCACCACGGCCCGTTCGCCGTCGGCCTCTCCGGCGAGGACGCCAACCTGTTCACCGCCCGGCGGCGCCTGGCGGTCGTGGACGGCGAGGAGATCGACATCGGCCTGGTCGGCGACGTTGTCGAGGTCGCCCCCGAGACGGTGACCGCCCTGCTCGGCTCCGGCAAGGTCCCGGTGGTCGCCACGGTGGCCCGCGGGATCGACGGCGGGGTGTACAACGTCAACGCCGACACCGCCGCCGCGGCGCTCGCCGCCGCGCTCGGCGCGGCGAAGCTGGTCATCCTCACCGACGTTGAGGGGCTGTACGCGGACTGGCCACACAGTGACGAGGTGATCAGCGAGCTGACCGCCGGTGAGCTGGCGGACCTGCTGCCCACACTGGCCAGTGGCATGATCCCGAAGATGGAGGCGTGCCTGCGGGCGGTGCACGGCGGTGTCCCGCAGGCGCACGTCCTCGACGGCCGGGTGGCGCACGCCGTCCTGCTGGAGGTCTTCACCGACGACGGCATCGGCACCCTGATCACACCGGACGCCGCCCCGGCGGTGGCCGCTCCCGCGCCGCCCGCCCGCCGCGCCGCGGATCCGAGCATGCCAACCCCTGCCGCGGGGACAGCAACCCCTGCCGTAGGAACAGAAACCTCTGCCGTAGGAACAGACCCCGCCACGGGAGGAGCCCTGTGAACGACGATCTGCTCAACCGCCGGGACGCTGTGATCATGACGGCCTACGGCCGGCCGCCGATCGCGCTCGAGCGCGGGGCGGGGACCAGGGTGTGGGACGCCGACGGGCGCGCGTACCTGGACCTGATCGCCGGGGTGGCCGTGAGCGTCCTCGGGCACTGCCACCCGGCCGTGCAGGAGGCCGTCCGCGACCAGATCGGCCGCCTGGGCCACGTGTCCAACCTGTACGTGAACGAGCGGCAGATCGTCCTGGCCGAGCGCCTGCTGGGGCTGCTCGGCGGCGCCGACGGCCGGGTGTTCTTCTGCAACTCCGGGGCGGAGGCCAACGAGGCCGCCATCAAGATCTCCCGGCGGACGGGCCGCGAAGAGATCGTCGCGGCCGAGGGCTCGTTCCACGGGCGGACCCTGGGCGCCCTGTCGATTACCGGCCAGCCGTCCAAACGGGCGCCGTTCGAGCCGCTGCTGCCCGGCGCGCGTTTCGTCCCCTACGGCGACGCCGCGGCGCTGGCGGACGCGGTCGGCGAGCGCACCGCCGCGGTGTTCTTGGAACCGACGCTGGGTGAGGGCGGCGTGGTCGCGCCGCCGGCGGGCTACCTGAAGGCGGCCCGCGAGATCTGCGACCGCGCCGGCGCGCTGCTCGTCCTGGACGAGGTGCAAAGCGGTATCGGCCGGGCCGGCGCCTGGTTCCTGCACCAGGTCGAGGGCGTCGTCCCGGACGTCGTCACCCTCGCCAAGGGGCTCGGGGGCGGCCTGCCGATCGGGGCCTGCGTCGGCTTCGGCCCGGCGGGGAAGCTGCTGCGTCCCGGTGAGCACGGCAGCACCTTCGGCGGGGGGCCGGTCGTCTGCGCCGCCGCGCTCGCCGTGCTGGACACCATCGAGCGGGACGGTCTGATCGACAACGCGGTGCGGGTGGGGGGCCGGCTCGCCGACGGGATCCGCGGCGCCGGCGCCGCGGGCGTGACCGGGGTCCGCGGCCGTGGGCTGTGGCTGGCGATCGAGCTCGACGCGCCGTTCGCCGCCGCCTTCGAGACCGCGGCCCGGCAGGCGGGCTTCCTGGTCAACGCGGTGAGCGCGGACGCGGTCCGGCTGGCCCCGCCGCTGGTGCTCTCGGCCGCGGATGCCGACGAGTTCGTCGCCGCGCTGCCGGCCATCGCCGACCAGGCCGTGACCTCCGCCGGCGCGGACGGCACCGGTGGCGGTGCGGCCGCCGGGCCGTCACGGTCCACCAGCGGACGTTCTAAGGTCAGCGCATGACGGTGCACCCCGACAGCGTCCCGCGCGCGGGAACCCGGCGTGTCGCGAAGCGGCATGCCGGGGATACGGCCCCGCGCCCGCCGGCGCTCCCCGCCATGTCCGCCCTGGACGCCGTCTCATGACGATCCGGCACTTCCTCCTCGACACCGACCTGACACCGGCCGAACAGACCGCCATCCTGGACGCGGCGGACCGGCTGAAGGCGGCCCGCCGCACAGGCGACCGTTCGGGCAGCGGCGGGCCCGGGCCGCTCGCCGGCCGGTCGGTGGTCCTGCTGTTCGAGAAGCCCTCCACCCGGACCAGGCTGTCCTTCGACGTCGCCGTGGCCGAGCTCGGTGGGCACCCGGTGGTGGTGGACGCGGCGAGCACCCAGCTCGGCCGGGGCGAGTCCATCGAGGACACGGCCACCGTCTTCAGCCGGTACGTCGACATGATCGTCATACGGACGTTCGCGCAGGAGCGGCTGGAGCGGCTGGCCGCGGCCGCGTCGGTGCCGGTGGTCAACGCGCTGTCCGACCATGCCCACCCGTGCCAGGCGCTCGCCGACCTGCAGACGATCCGGGAGCGGAAAGGCGCCCTGGCCGGCCTGACCCTGGCCTATCTCGGGGACGGGAACAACGTCGCGCACTCGCTGGTCCTCGCCGGCGCACTGGCCGGGATGCGGGTGCGGGTCGCCTCCCCACCCGGGTACGAGCCGTTCGAGCAGGTGGTCCGGCAGGCCAGCGAGATCGCCGCCAGCACCGGCGGGGAGATCGTGGTGACCCACGACCCGCTGGTGGCCGCCGCCGGCGCGGACGTGCTCTACACCGATGTCTGGGCGTCGATGGGCCAGGACGACCAGGGCGAGAGCCGGTCGCTGGTCTTCCAGCCGTACCAGCTGGACGAGAAGGCGGTCGAGGCGGCCGATGACGACGTGATCGTCATGCACTGCCTGCCGGCGCACCGCGATCTGGAAATCGCCGGTTCCGTGATCGACGGCCCCCGCTCGGTCGTCTTCGACCAGGCCGAGAACCGGCTGCACGCGCAGAAGGCACTCCTGTCCTTCCTCCTGGATCCGTCCCTGCTGGACGAGCCCGACCAGGCCGCCGGCCGGGCGGGTGACGCGGCGGCGCACCCGTTCCCCACCGCGCTGACCGGGCAGAGCACGCCATGACGGGCCGCCGGGGTCATGCCACCGCGACCACCCAGGTGGCCGGGGCCACCGCCGCCCAGGTGGCCGGGGCCACCGCCGCCATCCAGGTGGCGGAAGCCACCGCGGCAGCCCGGACGGCCGGGGCGCGGGGGCCCGAGAGCATCGTGGCGGCGCAGCCGCCCACGGCGGTGCGGCACGCGGCCGTGCCGCTGACCAAGCACGCCCGCCAGGTCAGGCTCGCCGCCCTGATCGCCCGGCAGCCGGTGCGTTCGCAGATGGAGCTGGCCCGGCTGCTGGCGGCCGAAGGCGTCCAGGTCACGCAGGCGACGCTGTCACGCGACCTGGAGGATCTCGGCGCGACCAAGGTGCGCAGCCCGCAGGGCGGGCTCGTCTACGCCGTCGACGTCAACCTGGCGCCGGCCGAGTCGGTGCGGCTGCCGCTGGGCCGGCTCTGCGAGGAGCTGCTGGTCTCGGCCGAGGCCAACGGCGACCTGGTGGTCCTGCGGACCCCGCCGGGTGCCGCGCAGCTGTTCGCCTCGGCCCTGGACCGCGCGTCGCTGCCGGAGGTCATGGGCACCATCGCCGGCGACGACACGGTGCTGGTGGTGTGCCGGTCAGCCCAGGTGGCCGCCGGCGGCCCGCCTGCCGCCGGTGCCGTTCCCACCGGTCCCGAGCTGGCCGCCCGGCTGCTCGGCCTGGCTGAGGGCCGCACCAGCGACGCCTTCGTCGGCCTGGTCGGCCCCGGCTCCGCCCCGGGCGGCTGACCGGCCGGTTGGCCGGGCGCGCTCAGCCACGACGGCCGGCCGTTCTTCAGCCGCCTGACCGGCGGGGGTGTTGGTCAGACAGCTCGGAGGCGTTCCACAATCGATCAATGGCCCGTGATCGAGCTTCGCCGAAGCGTGAAATCATGAAAGTGAGGGACGGACGGTCGTCGCGGTAGCCGTTTCCGTACCCACCTTTCCCGACCGAAGAGCTCTCCCGGCCGGAACAGGACGGGGACCACCCACCGGTGCTCCAGCTACGGGCCCGGACGACACCGGCCCCGGCGGCAGCCGTTGCCGGAGCTGCCGGAGCTGGGCACAACGCCTGACGGGCGCACCGGCGCCTGGCGGCACAACTGCACAACCGCTCGGGAGCACACCCCGGGAGCACACCCCGGGAACACACCCCGGGAACACGGAAAACGCAGAGAGGAAAGGTTGATCAGCGGTGACTGACCGCGTGGTACTGGCATATTCGGGTGGTCTGGACACGTCCGTGGCCATCGGGTGGATCGGCGCCGAGACCGGTGCGGAGGTCGTGGCCCTGGCCGTCGACGTCGGCCAGGGCGGTGAGGATCTCGAGGCGATCCGGCAGCGTGCCCTGACCTGCGGGGCGGTGGAGTCGGTCGTGGTCGACGCGCGGGAGGAGTTCGCCCGCTCCTTCGTCGCCCCCGCCATCCGGGCGAACGCCCTGTACATGGACCGCTATCCGCTGATCTCGTCGCTGTCACGGCCGGTGATCGTCCGCCACCTGGTGGAGGCGGCGCACACCTTCGGCGCCGGGGCCATCGCCCACGGCTGCACCGGCAAGGGCAACGACCAGGTGCGTTTCGAGGTCGGCGTGATGGCACTGGCACCGGAGCTGAAGGTGCTGGCGCCGGTACGCGACTCCGGGATGACCCGGGACAAGGCGATCGCCTTCGCCGACGAACGCGGCCTGCCCATCGACGTGACGGCACGTTCCCCCTACTCCATCGACCAGAACCTGTGGGGACGCACCGCCGAGTGTGGCGTGCTCGAGGATCCGTGGGCACAGCCGCCGGAGGACGTCTTCGTCTACACCGCCGACCCGACGCTCGCGCGGGACCCGGACGAGGTGACGATCGGTTTCGCCGATGGCCTCCCGGTCTCCCTCGACGGCCGCGCACTGCCGCTGCCGGAGCTGGTCGCGGAGCTGAACACCCGCGCGGGCGCGCAGGGCGTCGGGCGGATCGACCTGATCGAGGACCGGCTGGTGGGGATCAAGAGCCGGGAGATATACGAGTGCCCGGCGGCGATCACCCTGCTGACCGCCCACCGTGACCTGGAGGACCTCACCCTCGAGCGTGACCTCGCCCGGTTCAAGCGCGGGGTGGACCAGCGCTGGGCCGAGCTGGTCTACGACGGCCTGTGGTACTCGCCGTTGCGGGCCGCGCTGGACGCGTTCGTCGACAACGCCAGCGTCCGGGTCAGCGGCGACGTGCGGATCCGGCTCGCCGGCGGGGTCGCCCAGGTGGTGGGACGGCGCAGCGATGCGAGCCTGTACGACCACGCGCTGGCGACCTACGACGCCGGCGACCAGTTCGACCAGCGCGACGCCCGCGGCTTCATCGACCTGTGGGGCCTGCCGAGCAAGGTGTGGGCCGCCCGGGAACAGCGGCTGTCGCGGTGAGCGTGTCGGCATCCCAGCCACCGACGGCCTCCGAGCCGGCCGTGCCCGAGCCAGGCGCGTCCCAGCCGGCGACCGAGCCGACCGTGTCCCGGCCGGGGCCCGAGCCGGCAGGGCCCGCCTCGTCGGCATCCGGATCCGGGTCCCCGTCCTCGTCGCCGACGAGGTTGTGGGGTGGGCGTTTCGCCGGCGGCCCGGCGCAGGCGCTGGCCCGCCTGTCGGTCAGCGTCCAGTTCGACTGGCGGCTGGCCCCCTACGACCTGCGGGCCTCCGGCGCCCACGCCCGGGTGCTGCACCGCGCCGGCCTGCTCGACGACGGTGAGCTGGCCGCCATCCTGGCCGCGCTCGACGACCTGTCGGAGGCGGTGCGTACCGGCGGCTTCCGCCCGACCGTGGACGACGAGGACGTGCACACCGCGCTGGAGCGGGGGCTGCTCGAACGCCTCGGCGCGCTGGGGGGCAAGCTGCGCGCCGGGCGCAGCCGCAACGACCAGGTCGCCACCGACCTGCGGATGTACCTGCGGGATCATGCCCGCCAGGTGGCCGCCCGCCTGATCGAGCTCCAGCAGGCCATCGTCGACCAGGCGGCGGCGCACGTGGACACCCCCGCCCCCGGGATGACCCACCTCCAGCACGCCCAGCCGATCTCGTTCGCCCACCAGCTGCTGGCGCACGTCCACGCGTTCGCCCGGGACGTCGACCGGCTGCGGGACTGGGACCGCCGCGCCGCCGTGTCCAGCCTCGGGGCGGGGGCGTTGGCCGGCTCCTCGCTGCCGCTGGATCCGCACGGCGTCGCTGTCGAACTGGGTTTCGACTCGGCGTTCGAGAACTCCATCGACGCCGTCTCCGACCGTGACTTCGCCGCGGAGTTCCTGTTCGCGGCCGCGCTGATCGGCGTGCACCTGTCCCGGCTCGGCGAGGAGATCGTCCTGTGGACCAGCCGCGAGTTCGGCTGGGTCGAACTGGACGACGCCTTCGCCACCGGCAGCTCGCTCATGCCGCAGAAGAAGAACCCGGACGTCGCCGAGCTCGCTCGGGGCAAGTCCGGCCGTCTGATCGGGGCGCTCACCGGGCTGCTCACCACGCTCAAGGGGCTCCCGCTGGCCTACGACCGCGACCTGCAGGAGGACAAGGAGCCGGTGTTCGACGCGGTCGACACCCTCCTGCTGGTGTTGCCGGCGACCGCCGGGACGGTGGCCACGATGCGGGTGCGCCGTCAGCGCCTCGCCGAGGCAGCCCCGGACGGGTTCGCGCTGGCCACGGATGTGGCCGAACACCTCGTCCGCGGCGGGGTGCCCTTCCGGGAGGCGCACGAGGCGGTCGGGCAGCTGGTGGCCTGGTGCGTGGCGCACGATGTCGGCCTCGAGGATGTCGGCGCCGAGCAGCTGGCGGCCATC
Source organism: Protofrankia sp. CiP1_Cm_nod2 (assembly GCF_920664355.1). NCBI lineage: Bacteria > Bacillati > Actinomycetota > Actinomycetes > Frankiales > Frankiaceae > Protofrankia > Protofrankia sp. CiP1_Cm_nod2. Next base: position 804 of record NZ_CAKKTL010000054.1, on the reverse strand, counting down.
AATCCCCGGCTGACCCCGGGCGTGCGCTCGGTGCTGTCCGTCCAGGGCGCGCTGGAGGCCCGGTCGGCCCCGGGCGGGACGGCACCGGCCCGGGTGCGCGAGCAGCTGGCCGCGGTCACCGAACGCCTGCGCGGGGACCGCGAGTGGGCGGGAGGCGTCTGAGCGTCGCGGACCGGCGCTTCTACGCGCGGCCGCCGCTGGACGTCGCCCGCGACCTGCTGGGCGTCCGGCTGTGCCGAGGCGGGGTCGTCGTCCGGCTGACCGAGGTCGAGGCCTACGGCGGCCGGGACGATCCCGCCTCGCACGCGTTCCGCGGCCCGACCCCGCGGTGCGCGGTGATGTTCGGGCCGCCCGGGCACCTGTACGTCTACTTCGTGTACGGGATGCACTGGTGCGTGAACATCGTGTGCGGGCCGCCCGGCGCGGCGGCCGCTGTCCTGCTGCGTGCGGGTGAGGTGGTCGAGGGGGCGGCGGACGCCGTGCGCGGCCGTACGCACCTGCGCCGGGCGGAGCTGGCCCGGGGCCCGGGAAGGCTCGCCCGGGCGCTGGCCGTCGACGGCTCCCTCAACGGCGCCGACCTCGTCCCCAGCGTCCCCAGCGTCCCTGGCGCTCCTGATCTCCGCGGCGTTTCCTCCGTTGTACCCAGCCCCTCCGACATTCCCGGTGCTCCTGATGCCGGCGGCCCTGGCGGTCCCGGCGGGCGTGCCGTGCCGTGCGTGCTGCCCGGCCTGCCCAGGGCGTCCACGGGCGGGGGTGCACCCGGGGGAGGAGCACTCGTGCTCAGCGCCGGCCCCTGGATCGACG
>NZ_CAKKTL010000053.1:22074-27806 GCF_920664355.1 Protofrankia sp. CiP1_Cm_nod2 | reverse complement strand
GTATAAGAGACAGGGCCGACGCGGTGGGGCGCGACGCGGTGGGGCCCGCGCGGCCGGCCGCCGGCCCGGTGCCGGACCTGCTCGCCGCCCACCCGGCCACCACCGACGCGGTGGCGGCGCTGCTCGGCGCGGAGCCGGTTCCACAGCGGTCACATCCATTTCCCACAGGTGCCGAGCCGATGCATGAACGGCCTGAGTAGATACCTGGATGCGCCGTAGGGTGATCGTATCGATGCTCCTGCGACCGTACCGAGGCACGGGTGGCCTCTGGGGCATGGGCTCCGGCTTGGAGGGGTGGTGGCGACGGCGCGTCGTGCTCGTGCGATCGCGGAGCGGGCGGAGCGGGAGTCCGCGGAGGCGATCCGCAGCGCGGTCGCCCGGTTGCCAGGTTCGTTGTCGGTGCGTGATGTCGCCGAGCTGCTTGGTATCTCCCACCAGCGGGTCGCGCAGGTGCGAGCGGAGCTTGCCCAGGGTAGTGATGGGCGGGTGTCGGCTGGCGGGTGAGCGGGGTGCTTCGGCGCCACGGGGCACGTCCGTGGTTGTCGCGCTTTCTTTGTCCTGATATGTGATTCTCTGCCCGGATAGGGCTGGGGTGGGTTGCTGTGGGGGCCGGGCTGGCCGATGGGAGCGCCGGGCTCTACGTGCGACCGTAACCAAAGGTGGTATGTCGATTCCTGTAGGTTAAGTTTGCTGGTGGACGTGGATGTGGGTCGGTGTGCCGCCGGTCCGTTCCGAGGCGAGGGACTCGAGGAAGCCGAGGTGGAGGCCCGGAGAGGTACTCGCCGAAGGCCACTCGGTCATTTGTGCTCGCGTGGCCGGAGGGCTGGAGGTGCGCTGGCCGGAGGGCATGCGGCTGTGGCCATCCCGTCCACCTGGAGATCGTGCTGGAGATCATGAAGGCCCGGAAGCCCGAAGAGGCTTGAACAGGGAAGCAGGGAGGGCGGTATGGGGGTCGTCGTCGCGACGGACGTGCGGCTGCGCCGGCCACCGGAGGGCGGCGTCGGGGTGGGTGGTCACGGCGGGGCGGGTGGTTCCGGCGGGGTGGATGGAGGCGCCGTGGGCGAGGCGGTGCGGCGGTCATGACAACCGATCTGTCCAGCGCCGCCCCCTCCGCCGGGGGTCCTGCCGCCGTCCTGGCCGGGGCGGGCCGGGCCGGCGATCCAGACCGGTCGGCGGCCGGGGCCGGGCGGGCCGGCGCATCCGGGCGGGCCGGCGTATCTGAGCGGGCCGGGGCATCCGAACGGGCTGGGGCATCCGACAGGCAGCCGCGGACGGTGATGTACCTGGTCGAGGAGATGAACCGGGGCGGGGCGCAGCGGCGCACCGTGGAGCTGATGCGCCGGCTCGACCCGAACGAGTTCCGGCTGGTGTTCTGCTCGCTCAGCGGCCGGCGGGGCGAGCTCGATGACGAGATCCGTTCGCTCGGGGGCGAGGTGTACTACCGCCGGCTCGGCCCGGCCTTCCCGCTCACCTTCTACCTGCTGCTGCGCCGCGTGCGCCCGCAGGTCGTCCACGCGTACGCGTCGGATGCCACCGGGCTCGTGTTCGGTATCGCCCGGGTGGCCGGTGTGCCGCGCCGGGTCGCGCATTTCCGGGTCAGGGCCGACGGGGCTGGTGGCATCATCGGCCGGCCCGGTGACAGAACCGGAAGATCCGCTGGCGGAACCGGGTGGGCCGCTGGCGGAACCGGCTGGTCGGGTGCCACCACCCGCCGGCGGAGGCGCAACGCTGGCGCGCTTCTGCGGCACGCGGCGGGACAGGCGGCGCTCGACGCGAACGCGACCGATCTGCTGGCCGTGTGCGAGGCGGTCATGCGCGAGCTGTGGCGCCCGGAGTGGCGGGTCGACCCCCGCTGCCGGGTGATCTACAACGGGCTGGAGGTCGAGCCGTTCGGTGTCGCCATCGCGGCCCGCCGGCGTGCGCTGGAGAGCGTTCCCGAAGGGGCACGCAGCCCGGTCATCATGATCCATATCGGCCGGCCGGGAGCGAACAAGAACCGGGCCCGCGCCATCGACGTACTCGTCGCGCTGTGCGCGCGGGGGGTGGACGCCCGCCTACAGATCGTCGGGCGTCAGGACCCGGCGGAGACCGCGGAGCTGCTCGCCAGGGCGTCCGCCGGGGGGGTGCGTGGCCGCGTCGAGCTGCTCGGCGAGCGGGACGACGTGCCCCGGCTGCTGGTCGCCGCGTCGCTGCTGCTGGTCACCTCGTATCTCGAGGGCCTGCCGAGCGTCGTGCTCGAGGCGTGCGCGGTCGCCACTCCGGTGCTGGCCACGGACCTGCCCGGGATCGCGGAGGTCGCCCGCCTGCTGCCCGGGATCACGATGTTGCCGCTGTCCGCCACGGACGAGATCTGGGCCGACACGGCCCGGGCGCTGACCGCTGTCCAGCCGCTGCTCGAGGACCGGCGGGCGGCGCTGCGGCGCTTCGTGCGCTCGCCGTTCACGCTTGAGAACTGGCAGCGGGAGCTGACGGCGGTCTGGTCGCGGCCGCCTGAGCCGAGGCTGCCCGAGCGGTTGCCTGAACGGCACCGGCAGGCGGGCGGGCGGCTGTGCCCCGGCGGGCCGTCCAGCCGCCGTGCGAGAAGAACTCCCCGTCCGCCCAGCGGGTGACGACGTCCTGATCGGGCTGGGCGAACCGTTCGGGCAGGGCATCCAACGGATGCCAGGCCAGCCGGCGCGGCCGGCGGGGGAGGCCGGTGGCGGCCGCGCCGTGGGCGCCGGTGACGCCGTATGTGCAGGTGACGTGGAAGAACAGCCCAAGCTGTTCCCGGTCGTCCGCCCAGTGATGCGCCACGTGTTCCAGCCGGACATCCTCGAGCGTTGTCAGCAGCGCCGCCTGTTCACGCGCCACGCGGACCGCGGCGTCGCCGGCGGCCTGCCCCTCGAGGTTTCCGGCCGGCAGCCGCCAGCATGCCGGCGACGTCTCGTCGCCGGTGGTGAGAAGAATTCTGTCCCCGGTGCGCACCAACAGGTGAACCCGCACCGGCAGCGCCGACCGGCTCATTGTGCGGTGCGCTTTTCGTGGGGCGTGTCCCGGCACGTCGTCATGGCCGTATCCCGTTTCTCCGGACACCGTCGGGCCCGCTCCTGGCAGGGTGGTGCCGGTGCTGGCGGCCGGTGCCCTGTACCGGCGCGGTAAAGGTGCGGCGGCGCAGGTCGCACGACCGGGGGCTGTCGTCGTAACCTGTGCCGCCGCACCCGTGGTGCGGTACCGGCGCTCCCCACCCCGGTGGGGTGAGTGGGGACGGAGGCGGGGATCGCCGGTACCAGTCCGACCTCGGTGGCCGGGGCACGGTCAGCCGGCCACCGAGGAGTTCGTGGTCCCCTCGGAAAGGTCCCCGGCGACGCGAAAAAGGGGCATTATCGCGCGCCGCCGGAGACCAACTCGGAGCATGGATGACAATCAACATCCAGCGTCTTTCCGCCTCTTTGGAAGGCCGGCCGTCCGCTGAACTGTCTCGGAGCTTAGGGTGCGTCCGGCGGGTGCGTCCACTCTCAATTTCACGGTATCCGTGCCGGTCGAACTCCGGCTGCCGGACGATCAGTGCCCGGGCGTATTAGCCCGCCGGGGCGACGGCCGTCCGATGGCTGGTCACGCTCGAATCCAGAGGGTATCCGAACTCCCGGCCGGTGGGAACTCCCGGCTGTATTGTGTCCCGCTCCTGAAAACCGCGCACATCGTTCTGGCGGGGCCGTAAGAGGCCGTTCGGCGAATTATCGGAACTCCCTGTCGGGCGGGGAGATACGGCCGGGGCGGTACTCGCCGGGCGGGACTTCCGGCTCCGGCGGAATACGGACGTAATTTTCACAACCGGGCGACGACGGACATCTGGCGGTATCTCAACGGACGGTGGGCGCGTGGTGTGGCGGACGGTCCCGCTGCCTGCCCGCTGCCTGGCTGCCCGGAGCGCCTTCGCCCGGGGCGTCACGTTGACCGGCCGCGCGGCGCCGATCGGCGCGGCCGGCGCCACCGCGGCCCCGCCGCTGCCGGGACCGGGTGCTTCCGGGACCCGCCCCAGGGCCCGGCCGGTGGAACGGCGGTGGCGGGAGGTGCTGTGAGGTGGCGTGAGGGAGGTGGGAGAACGGTGACGGACGGGAACGGCACGGTGTCTCTTCCGGCAGGGTAGCGCGATGTGGTGTCCGCCACGTAAGGGGCCGGGGAAGGGGATATTGCGGGGCGATGGGTGCCTGTGTGATTGGTGTTACAGCCGCGGGTACCGTCGAGGACAGGCGGCCTTCCGAAGGGTGCGGCCGTAGCGGCCATACAGTTCAGGCGGTCGATTGGATGCGGTGAGTCACGGCTGCCGCCGATGGGTCGCGCCATGTCCTCCGCGACCGTGCCGGTCGGGCCGGCTCGGTCGAGCCATACTCGATCGAGCTGTATTGGTCGGACCGTATTGGTCGGACCATATCGATCGAGCCGCGCCGGCCGGGCCGTATCGGGCGGGCGCTGTCGGTCGGGCCGTACCGGTCGGGATTGCGGCGGTTGACGGATCGTGTTGATCGCCGGGCGACCGCCCGACCGCCCGGCCGGCCGGGGTCAAAACATCCCGCAGCCTACCAGAATTGAAAAAAGAGTCGAGCCGGGTAGTTCTGGACACGGCGGGCACGGATCTGTGAGGATGCCGGCCGGTGACCCTCAAAGTCGTTTAGGCTCACTGCGACAACGGAATGTACCGACGATAGAGGAGTTCTCTGACGTGGTTACGCGAGTGGGTGTCAACGGCTTCGGCCGTATCGGCCGCAACTTCTGGCGGGCGCTTCAGGCTAGTAAGCGTAACGACATAGAGATCGTTGCAGTGAACGACCTTACCGACAACAGGACACTTGCGCATCTGCTCAAGTACGATACTACGCTGGGCACGCTGTCGGAGCCGGTGAGTCCCGCCGACGGCGGGATCAAGGTCGGCGACGGCTTCCTCAAGGTGGTCTCCGAGCGTGACCCGGCGGCCCTGCCCTGGGGGGACCTCGGGGTCGAGGTCGTCGTCGAGTCCACCGGCCGGTTCACCAAGGCCGAGGACGCCCGCAAGCACATCCAGGCGGGCGCGAAAAAGGTGATCATCTCCGCGCCGGCCAAGGGCGAGGACCTCACCGTCGTCATCGGCGTGAACGACGACATCTACGACCCGGCGCAGCACACGATCCTGTCGAACGCCTCCTGCACGACCAACTGCGTGGCGCCGCTGGCCAAGGTTCTCGAGGACACCTTCGGCATCGAGCGCGGCCTGATGACGACCGTGCACGCCTACACCAACGACCAGGTCATCCTCGACTTCCCGCACTCGGACCTGCGCCGCGCCCGCGCCGCCGCCCAGAACATCATCCCGACGACGACCGGCGCGGCCAAGGCGACGTCCCTGGTGCTGCCGCAGCTCAAGGGCAAGCTGGACGGGCTGGCCCTGCGCGTTCCCGTCCTCGACGGGTCGGTGACCGACCTGGTCGTCACGCTCAAGCGCGAAGTCACGATCGAGGAGGTCAACGCCGCCTACCGGGCCGCCGCCGAGGGCCCGCTCAAGGGCGTCCTCGTCTACACCGAGGATCCGATCGTCTCCTCCGACATCGTGGGGACGGCCGCCTCCTGCACCTTCGACTCGCTGCTCACCATGGCCAGCGGCAACCAGGTGAAGGTCATCGGCTGGTATGACAACGAGTGGGGCTACTCCAACCGCCTGGTGGACCTCACCGCCCTCGTCGGCGGACGCCTGTAGGAACATCGGGGCGGAGAACCCTGTC
>NZ_CAKKTL010000053.1:14686-21820 GCF_920664355.1 Protofrankia sp. CiP1_Cm_nod2 | reverse complement strand
GGTGGGGAAAAACTGGCGGCTTCTGGTGTCTTCGGGCGATGCCACGACGATCATGGACGTGTCGTCCGAAGCCGGTTGGGACTTCGGAGTAATGGCGTGACGACCATTGACGATCTACAGGTCGCCGGGCGGCGGATCATCGTCCGCAGCGACCTGAACGTTCCGCTGGACCGTTCCGGCGACACACCCCGGATCACCGACGACGGGCGGGTCCGCGCCAGCGTGCCCACCATCCGGGCGTTGCTGGACCGGGGTGCCCGGGTGGTCGTCTCCTCCCATCTGGGACGGCCCAAGGGCACACCCGACCCGGCGTACTCGCTCGCCCCGGTCGCCGGCCGGCTCGCGCAGCTGCTCGGCCGGCCGGTCGCGTTCACCGGGGACGGCACCGGCGACATCGCCGGCACACACGCGCAGAAGATTGTCGCCGGGCTGGGCGACGGTGAGATCGCGCTCCTGGACAACCTCCGGTTCCACCCGGGGGAGACCAGCAAGGACGCGGCCGTGCGGGCCGCGTTCGCCGACCAGCTCGCCGGGCTGGCCGACTACTACGTCGGGGACGCCTTCGGCGCGGTCCACCGGGCGCACGCCAGCGTCGTGGACCTGCCCGAGCGGCTGCCGCACGCGGCCGGGCAGCTCGTGCTCAGGGAGCTTGAGGTGCTGCGCACCCTCGCCAGCGGCGCGGCCCGTCCCTACGTTGTCGTCCTCGGCGGGTCGAAGGTCAGCGACAAGCTCGGGGTGATCCGGGCGCTGCTGCCCAAGGTCGACGCCCTGCTCATCGGCGGCGGGATGTGCTTCACCTTCCTGGCCGCCCAGGGCCACGGCGTCGGCGGGTCACTGCTGGAAGCGGACCTGATCGATACCACGAAGGGCCTGCTCGCCGAAGGGGGGGACCGGATCGTGCTGCCCACCGACGTGGTGGTGGCCGACGAGCTCTCCGTCGACGCGCCCACCGCCGTGGTGGCGGCCGGGGCCATCCCGGCCGGCCGCAAGGGCCTCGACATCGGGCCGGCGTCGGTGGCTCTGTTCGCCGGTCGGCTGCGCGGCGCCCGCACCGTCTTCTGGAACGGCCCGATGGGCGTGTTCGAGCTCCCGCCGTTCGCGGCCGGAACCCGTGGGGTGGCCGAGACGATCGCCGGGCTCGACGGCCTGACCATCGTCGGCGGCGGTGACTCGGCCGCGGCCGTGCGCACCCTCGGTATCGACGAGGAGGCGTTCACCCACATCTCCACCGGTGGCGGCGCCAGCCTCGAATACCTGGAGGGCAAGACCCTGCCCGGACTCGCAGCATTGGACGTGTGATGGCAAGCGAGAAGAACGAGAAGAACGAGAAGAACGAGAAGAACGGGAAGAACGGGAAGAAGAAGCCCCGGGGGACGGGCCGGCGCATCCTGGTCGCGGGCAACTGGAAGATGAACCTCAACCATCTTGAGGCGATCGCGCTGGTCCAGAAGATCGCTTTCGACCTCAAGCCGGTCGAGCTCGACAACGCCGAGGTCGTCGTCCTGCCCCCGTTCACCGATCTGCGCAGCGTCCAGACCCTTGTCGACGGGGACAAGCTCGCGATCGGCTACGGCGCGCAGGACCTCTCCCCGCACGGCTCCGGCGCCCACACCGGGGACATCGGCGGGCCGCTGCTCGCCCGGCTGGGATGCGGCTATGCGGTGGTCGGCCACTCCGAGCGGCGCGCGGACCATCACGAGGACGACGCCCTGGTGGCGGCCAAGGCGCGGGCCGCCTACGCGCACGGGATCACCCCGATCCTGTGCGTGGGCGAGCCCGAGCCGGTGCGGGTGGCCGGCGACCACGTCCGCCATGTCCTCGCGCAGCTCGACGGCTCCCTGGCCGGGATCACCCTGGAGCAGGCGCGCACGCTGGTCGTCGCCTACGAGCCGGTGTGGGCGATCGGCACCGGGCGGACCGCGTCCGCCCATGACGCGCAGGAGATGTGCGCGGCGATCCGGGGGCGGCTCGCCGAGCGTTTCGACGCGGGAGTCGCCGCGGTCATCCGTATCCTCTACGGCGGTTCGGTGAAGGGCTCCAACGCGGCGGAGCTGTTCAGCCAGCCCGACGTGGACGGCGGGCTGGTCGGCGGCGCGAGCCTGGACGCGGCGGACTTCGCGGCGATCGTCCGCAGCGCCCCGCCGAGCTGACGGCGGCTACGAACCGTCACCGGCGATGCCGGTGACTCCGGTGACTCGATCACGGGCTGTGCCGGCCGGCGCGGTCCGTGATCGCGACCGGTGCCGTGGGAACAGCCGACGGACACGGCCGGCCCGGGGTGTGCTTGGGTGGCTTGCGGTGGCGGGGTGCGGCCCCGCCGGGAAGGGGCTCGAACCCAAGTGGCCGCCAGGGGCATGCCGCGCTGTCGTGCGATCATCCGGGCCGGAACCGTCACGGTCGTCCTCGGCCTTCTTCTCGCCGCCTGTACGGGCGGGGGAGGAGGCCGGCAGGCCCCGTCCGACCCGTCGGGCCCGCCCGCGGCGATCAGCAGCCGGGTCATCGCCGCCTCGCCGCGCGACGGCGGGACGCTGCGGGTGCTCGCCACCGCCGACTGCGACTCCTGGGATCCCCAGCGCACCGCGTCCGTGCGCTGCTGGAACCAGCAGCGGTGGATCTCCCGGCAGCTGGTGACGTACGCGCCCAGCCCCGGCGCGCTCAGGCTGGCCGGTGACCTCGCCACCGAGGTGCCGGCCCCGAAGGACCTGCGCACCTGGACGTACACGCTGCGGGAGGGGCTGGCCTTCGAGGACGGCACCCCGATCACGTCCCGGGACGTCAAGTACGGGATCGAGCGGGCCTTCGCCCCGGAGCTGGCTGGGGGCTCCGGGGGCTCCGGGGGCGCGGGCTCCGGCGAGGTGGTGCGGCTTCTCCAGGACGAGAAGAACCCCTACCGGGGTCCCTACACCGACCCCACGCCCGACCGTCTCGGGCTGGCCGCGGTGACCACGCCGGACGACAGGACCATCATGTTCCGGCTCAACCGGCCGTTCGCGGACTGGAACCTGCTGATGGCCTCCCCGGTCTCCACACCGGTGCCGCGGGCGCATGACACCGGCGCCGGGTACGGATCCCGGCCGGTGGCGTCCGGGCCCTACAAGATCGAGAACTATCGTCCGGGGGAGTCCCTCACCCTCGTGCGCAACCCGGAGTGGGACAGGCAGACCGACCCGAACCGGCCCGCCCACCCCGACCGCGTCGTTGAACGCATGGGGCTCGCCGCGGCCGACATCGACAGCCGCATCCTGACCGACCAGGCCGACATCGCCGCCGACCAGAGCGGGGTGGGCGCCGAGGCCACCGCCCGGATCAGCGCGAACCCCGGCCTGCGCGCGGCCCGCACCACCAGCGAGGCCACCGGCGGGCTGCGCTACCTGGCCGTGGTCACCACGGTCGCGCCGTTGGACAAGCTCGCCTGCCGCAACGCCGTGGCCTGGGCGGTGGACAAGAGCGCACAGCAGACCGCACGGGGCGGCCCCCTCGTCGGGGGCGACATCGCGGCCACGATGCTCACCCCGCCGGTGCGCTCCTTCTCCTGGTTCGACCTCTTCCCGAGCCCCGGCGGCAGCGGGAACCCCGCAAGGGCGAGAACAGAACTGGGCGCCTGCGGCCGGCCGGACGGCTTCGAGACCACCCTGGTCACCCGGTCGGATCCGCTCTCCCTCGCCCAGGCCGAAGCCGTCCGCGCCTCACTCGCCCGGGCCGGCATCACGGTCACCGTCGTGAAGTTCGACGACGCCGGGTACGCCGCGGCGGTGGACAGCCCCGAGCACGTCCACACCATGAAGTACGGCCTCGTCCTGGCCGCCGGCGCGGCCACCCGGCCGACGCCGTACGCGTTCCTCGCCCCGCTCGCCGCCAGCGGCTCGATCCGGCCGCGGTACAGCACCAACATCGCCGAACTGGCTCTGCCCGCGGTCGACCAGGGTCTGGAGCAGGGCATCGGGGCCGCTGACAGCGAGGACACGGCGAGCCTGTGGACGCAGACGGACCGGGCGGTCGTGGGGTCCGCCGCCTACGTCCCGCTGCTCTACGACCGGGCGCTCAACATCTACAGCAGCCGGCTCACCAACATCCACTACTCGCCCGGGTTCATGATGACGGACTTCGCCTCGCTCGGTGTCGTACCGTAGGGCGTCATGGCGGCCCGTCGGAGGGCCACGGCTCGCACGGGCATGATCCGATGGTGGTGCGCCGCGCCGGCCGCGGGACCGCCGTGCGGTAGCTTGGCACGAATGCCGCCGGTCAGCCCCGCCGAAGGCAGTGCGATGATCGTTCGTTGCGCTGCCGGAGGTTGCTGAATCGGTATGGTCGAAGGCGATGCGATGATCATTTGTCGCGCTGCCGGGGGCCGTCGGGTGCGGGTATGGCCGGAGGGGGTGCGATCATGGTTGCTCGTGTCGGGCTTCCTGCCGCGTCGCGCGATGACACGGCCGGGCCGGGCGGTTTACATGATCACGGGATGACGGTGTGGGAGCGGGTCCGGAGATGACTGTTGGGCTGTCGATTGTCCTGATCATCACGAGTGTGCTTCTGCTGCTGCTCGTCCTGTTGCACCGGGCCAAGGGAGGCGGGCTGTCCAGCCTGTTCGGCGGCGGTGTCTCCTCCTCGCTCGGGGGCTCCTCGGTGGTGGAGAAGAACCTCGACCGACTGACGGTCATGATTGGGCTGATCTGGCTCACCTGCATCATCGGCCTCGGCCTCCTGCTCAAGGGGTGAGCGGCCGCTGGCGTACCCGGATCCCGGCCTGGCTGCTCTGCGTGGTCGTCCTTGCCACGCTCGCGGCCTGCGGAGGTGCTGGACAGCCGGCACCCATACCGGTGACTTCGGTTATACCCACGGTCACCACTGATCCAACGGACAAGCCGGGTGGGACGCTGCGCCTGGTCACCGGGAGGATGCCCAGCGGTGATCCGGGCTGGGCGACGGACGCCGGTTCGCGGATGCTGCTGCGGCTGGTCTCCCGTCAGCTCTACTCCTACCGGGCCAGCCCCGACCCGGTCTTCACCGCCGCGCCCCTGCCGGACCTGGCCGTCGGGCCGCCGGCGGTCAGCGCGGACGGGAAGACCTACACCGTCACCCTGCGCCCGGCCGCGCGCTGGGACACCCCCGGGATCAGACGGGTCACCGCGACCGATGTCGCCCGCGGCGTCAAACGGCTGTGCACGCCGCCGGACCCGTCGCCCATGCGCGGCTACTTCGCCGCGACGGTCGCCGGCTTCGCAGCCTACTGCGACGAGCTGATGAGAACCCCGCCCGAGGGGGTACGCGACTTCATCGAACGTCGCGGTATCGACGGCGTCCAGGTCGTCGGTGACGACTCGATCGAGTTCCACCTGCTCGCCCCGGCCGGGGACTTCACCGACGTGCTGGCCCTGCCCGCGGCTTCCCCGGTGCCGCTGGAAGCCCTCGCCTACGCCCCGAACTCGCCCGAGTACCTGGAAAACCTGATCTCCGACGGGCCGTACCACTTCGGTGACACGCTCGGTGACGGGTCCTTCCGGCTGTCGCGCGACCCGGCGTGGGTCGCCTCGTCCGACGGCATCCGCCCGGCGCTTGCCGATCACGTTACGGTGCGTACCGGTGTCGACGCGGCCGCTGCCCAGGCCGAGATCGACGCCGACCGGGCCGACATGGCGATGGACAGCACCGTCCCCGCCGCCGACGTGGCAGCGCTGGACACCCGGGCCGACGGCAGGCTGTCCACGGACGGCCCCGGTTCCACCGTGCTGCTCACCGTCGGCCAGCACGGCCCGGCGTCGGCGGCGCTGCGTGGCGGCGGCGTCCGGCAGGCGCTGGTGTACTGCGTGGATCGCGCCGCCGTGGCCGCGGCGCTGGGCGGGCCGGTCCTGGCCACCACCACCGCGCAGATGCTGCAGCCGGCCATGGCCGGTTTCCAGCCGCGCGACCCGTTCCCGACGCTGGGGTCGACCGGCGATCCGGCGCGCTGCCGGGAGGGGACGCGGACCGCCGCCGGCGGCGGTCCCCTGACCGCCCTGGTCCTGCTCACCACGGACTCCGCCGAGGACGCCGCTGTCGCGTCGGCGCTGCGGGACGCCTTCGCCCGCGCGGGGGTGACGCTGCGGGTCGATGTGGTCCCCGCCGCGGACTACCCAGGCGCCGCCGTCCCCGCGAGCGCCGCCGTCCCCGCGAGCACGGTGGGCTGGGATCTCGCCCTGACCAGGGTGACGCCGCAGTGGTTCGGCAATGCCGGGCGCAGCGTGTTCCAGCCGCTGCTGGAACCGCAGTGGTCGGGCTCCCGGCCGGCCGACGGCGGATACCGTAACGACCGGGTCGCGCAGCTGCTGCGGGACGCCCTCGGGGAGCGTGACCCGGTCGCGCTCTCCACCCGCTGGGGCGACCTGGAGCGGGAGCTGCTCACCGACGCCGCCGTCATTCCGCTCGCGGTCACCGTCGCGCCCCGTTTCCACAGCGCCAACGTCCGCGGCTTTCTGCGGGTCCCCTCGCTGGACGCCGCCGACCCCACCGCCGTCTCCCTGGGCATCGCCTAGGACGAGAGGCCGGAGCCTGGGACGAGAGGCCGGGTGAGAGCGTGCGAGCGGAGCGGTGACATGGTTGCCGCTTCCTTCCCAGCCCGTGTTTTCCATGCCACGGCTCCGTTCGCCGGCCTGGGCGAGCGGGAGGAGCGGTGACGGCGTTCGGTCACCAGAGCGGATTGTGAGGGTGACCGATGGTGGTCGGTGCGACGAGATCGGCCCTTCTCGTCTTACACTCGGTCAGGCCGGCTGGCGGCTGGGGGGCCGGATCCGGAGTCAATCAGCGGGACGAGACAAAGGAGCATGCGGACCGTGGCAGGTGGTAACGCCATCAGAGGAAGTCGGGTAGGGGCGGGGCCCATGGGGGAAGCCGAACGCGGTGAGACGGCCCCGCGACAGCGGATTTCCTTCTGGTGCGCCAACAATCACGAGACCAGGCCGTCGTTCGCCGCGGACGCCACGATTCCCGAGACCTGGGACTGCCCGAACTGTGGCTTCCCAGCGGGTCGTGACCGCGACAACGCGCCCGCTCCGCCCAAGACCGAACCGTACAAGACGCACCTCGCCTACGTTCGGGAGCGGCGCAACGAGAAGGACGGGGAGGCGATCCTGGCCGAGGCGCTGGCCAAGCTGCGCGGCA
>NZ_CAKKTL010000053.1:10272-14134 GCF_920664355.1 Protofrankia sp. CiP1_Cm_nod2 | reverse complement strand
TGCACAGGCCGCATGGCGGCACCGCACGCCCGGCCTGGTAGCGCCCGGCCGGGCGTGTGCTGTCTGGCCGGCGGGGCCTGGACGCGACGGTTTGCGATGGTCCGTGTCCGGGCCCCGCCGGCCGGCTCTGCCACCAGGCGGGACGAAGCTGTCACCAGGCGGGACGGAGTTCGTTGCGCTCTGCCAAGAGCTGTAGCTGGCGGTGGTGCTGGCGCTCTGGCAGCTCAGGCGGCGGTGCTGGCGGCGTTCCGGCCGGGGAGGCTCATCCCGCTGGGACCCGGCGCGCCCGCGGTGCCCCGGCGCTGACGGGCCTGGCCGCGGCGGCCCGGTCCACCAGCCACAGCGTGCGTTGCCGGCCGCGCGCTCCCACCGCCGGGATGTCGGCCGGGGCCGCGCCGGAGAACGCGCGGGCCACCGCGTCCGCCTTTGCCTCGCCCGCGGCAAGAAGCCAGACCTCGTGCGCCGCCTGGATCGCGGGCAGCGTGAGTGAGATCCGGGCGGGCGGCGGCTTCGGGGAGTGGTGCACCGCGACGGTGGCGGTACGGGCGTGGATCGCCGAGGAGCCGGGGAAGAGCGAGGCCACGTGCCCGTCCGGCCCGACCCCGAGCAGCAGCACGTCGAAGGATGGGACCGCCACCGTGCCCGCGGCCGCGGTGGCCCCGGTGGGCGCGTGCTCGGCGAGCAGGCGGGCGTAGGCCGACGCGGCGGCCTCCGCGGCGTCGGTGCCCGTGGCTGTGCCCGTGCCGGCATCGGCGTCCGCGCTGCCCATCGGGAAGACCCGGGCCGGATCGAGGGGGAGGGCGTCGAGCAGCGCCTGACGGGCCTGCCGGTCGTTGCGGTCGGCCGAGTCCGCGGGCACGAAACGCTCGTCACCCCACCAGACGTCCACCTGGCCCCAGTCGACCGTCTCGACGAGCGGGCTGTCGCGCACCGCCCGCAGCGTGGCCACCCCGATCCCGCCGCCGGTGAGGACCACCGAGGCGCTGCCGCGGCTGGCCTGCGCGTCCGCCAGGCTGATGATCAGACGGGCGGCGGCCGCGGCGGCCAGCAGCGCCGGATCGCGATGGACGATCACCTCGGGTGACATGCTCATCAGCCGAACGCCTTGGCGCCGTCCGTAACGCCACCACCGTCGCCACCGCTGCCACCGTCGCCGCCGCCGCCGCCGTCGCCACCGCTGCCGCCCGTGGCTTCGGCCGCGTCCGGAGCGGACCTGGCCGTGGTGCTCTCCGGCGCCATCGGGTCGCGCCAGATGTGTTCGCGGACCGCCGGCCGGGAGGCCAGGCCCGCTATCCCGCTCCAGGCCGACAGCGCGTCCGCGTAGGGCCCGTCGTTGTCGAGCCGGCGCAGCTCCTCGGCCAGCAGGTCGCCGAGGCCGCGGTCGGGCAGCGGCAGGGCGCGGCCGGGCCGGCCGGGCCGGCGCAGCAGCACGGTGTGGGCGTCCTGGCGGGTCAGCGTCAGCGTGCCGTCGTGGTCGAAGTCGACGCGTATCTCGGCCGGCCCGCCCCGGGAGACCGCCTCGGACACCGTGACCGGCACCCGCAGGCGGTCGGCGAGCCAGCCGGAGAGCAGACAGACGCCCGGGTCCGCCGGGCTGCCCGCGATGGTGACTGACCGTGGCTGCTCGGTGATCGAGTCGAAGGCGGCGGCGGTCAGCGTCCGCCAGCCGGTCAGCCGCGTCCAGGCCAGGTCGGTGTCGCCGGGCGCGAAGTCCGCCGCGCGGCGCCGCAGCGCCGCCACCGGGTCGGGGGCGGCGGCCGCGTCACTGACCCGGCGGTCGGCGAAGACGCCCAGCGGGTCGTAGGCGATCCGGTCCGGGGGCTCGCCGTCCCACCAGGTCACCACCGGCGCGTCCGGCGCGAGCAGCGGCAGCACCACCGACTCGGCGTGCAGGCCGAGCCGGCCGTACATCCGCATGACCACGGCCTCACCGGGGCCGAGCCGCCCGCCGATGGAGACCTCGGCGTCCAGCCGGGAGTTGGAGGCGTCCAGCTGGCGGCGCACGATGATGAGCAGCCGGCACGGGTGGGCCGCCGCCGCGGTCGTCGCCGCGCTCTCGGCGGCGCTGACGTGCTTCTCGTCCACCACGACCACCAGGGTCAGGGCCAGGCCGAAGGCGAGCGCGCCGGCGGAGCGCCGTTCGGCCGCCAGCGCCCTGACCACGTCGGTGCCGGTGGTGTCCCACAGGGTTGTCACGGTCGCCTCCAGCAGCGCCCGTCACGGGCGAGCATCTCGTCGGCGGCGGCCGGCCCCCACGTCCCCGACCGGTAGAGATGGGGGACGGAGCCGGCCCAGAAGTCCTCCATGGGGTCGATCACCCGCCACGACTCGATCACCTCGGAGTTGTTCGGGAACAGTGTCGCGTCCCCGAGCAGCACGTCAAGGATGAGCCGTTCGTACGCCTCGGGCAGCGACTCGGTGAACGCCTCGCCGAAGAGGAAGTCCATGGCGACGTCGCGGACCTCCATCGCCGACCCCGGGACCTTGGAGCCGAACTTCAGCGTCACGCCCTCGTCCGGCTGGACCCGCACCACCAGCTGGTTGTGGCCGAGCTCGGTGGTGTCGGTGGCGTCGAAGGGCAGGTGCGGGGCCGGCTTGAACGAGATGGCGATCTCGGTCACCCGGCGCGGCAGCCGTTTGCCGGTGCGCAGGTAGAACGGGACGCCCGCCCACCGGCGGGTCTCGATCCCCAGCCGGACGGCGGCGAAGGTCTCCGTGCGCGAGCCCGCCGGGACGCCGTCCTCCTCCAGATAGCCCCGGACCCGCTGGCCGGCGAGCCAGCCCTGCTCGTACTGGCCCCGGATCGCGTAGCCGGCAAGGTCGTCCGGCAGCGAGACGGCCCGCAGGATCTTGAGCTTCTCGTACCGGATGGCCTCGGCGTTGAAGCTCACCGGCTCCTCCATGGCGGTCAGCGCCAGCAGCTGGAGCAGGTGGTTCTGCAGCACGTCCCGGGCGGCGCCGGTGGCGTCGTAGAAACCGGCCCGCGAGCCGATGCCGACGTCCTCGGCCATGGTGATCTGGACGGAGTCGACGAAGTGGGAGTTCCAGATCGGCTCGAACAGGGTGTTGGCGAACCGCAGCGCCAGCAGGTTCTGGACGGTCTCCTTGCCCAGGTAGTGATCGATACGGAACACGTCGGGCGCGGTGAACACGTCGTCCACCAGCTCGTTGAGGGCGCTGGCGGACTCCTGGTCGTGGCCGAAGGGCTTCTCCACCACGACCCGCCGCCAGCCGCCGGACGCCTCGTTCGAGGCCATCCCGGTGCGCTGCATCTGCTTGAGGACGACCGGGAACGCCGACGGCGGGATGGACAGGTAGAACGCCGCGTTACCCGGGATGCCGTGGCTGTGCTCGAGGTCGAGCAGGGTCTTCGCGAGCGTGTCGAAGGCCTGGTCGTCGTTGAACGACCCCTGGACGAACTTCACCGACGAGGCCAGGCGCTCCCAGACGTCCTCCCGGAACGGTGTCCGGGCGCCCTTCTGCGCGGCCTCCCGGAGGATCTCGGCGAAGCCGCCGTCGTCCCAGTCGCGCCGGGCGAAGCCCAGCAGCACGAAGCCCGGCGGCAGCAGGCCCCGGTTCGCCAGGTCGTAGACGGCCGGGATGAGCTTCTTGCGGGCCAGGTCGCCGGTGACCCCGAAGACCACCAACGCGCATGGGTCGGGCAGGCGTGGCAGCCGGCGGTCCCGCGGGTCGCGCAGCGGGTTGGCGCGCACCGTTGGCGTCACCCGAACTCCCCTCCTCGTCGTTGTGGGGTTCCCTCGTCTGGCTTCATCTGGTGGTCCCGCCTGTCCGGGTCTCTGGGTCATGTCCGTGGGGCTTCTCGTGGCAGCGGCCTGTCGGGCCTGTCTGTCGGGCCTGTCTG
>NZ_CAKKTL010000053.1:0-10086 GCF_920664355.1 Protofrankia sp. CiP1_Cm_nod2 | reverse complement strand
CTGTCAGGTCTGTCAGGTCTGTCAGCCGGTGAGCGCTCCCGGCTGGCCGCCGGCGGCCGTGAGCTGTTCCCCGACCGCCGTCAGCAGCTGGTTCCAGGAGTCCACGAACTTCTCCACACCCTCGCGTTCGAGCACCTCGACGACGTCGGGGAACGAGATGCCGAGACCGGCCAGGGCGGCCAGCACCGCGTGGGCGTCGTCGTAGTACGGCCTGATCGTGTCGCCCCGGACCACCCCGTGGTCGGCGAACGCGTGCAGTGTTGCCTCCGGCATCGTGTTGACCGTGCCCGGGGCGATCAGCTCCGTCACGTAGATCGTATCCGGCAGGGCCGGGTCCTTCGTGGACGTGGACGCCCACAGCGGCCGCTGCGGCCGGGCACCGGCCTTCGCCAGCGCCGACCACCGCCCGGTGGCGAACGCCCGCTCGTAACGCTGGTAGGCCAGCCGCGCGTTGGCGACCGCGGCCTTACCGCGCAGGGCCTTTGCCTCGGCGGTGCCGATCTTCTCCAGCCGGCGGTCCACCTCGGTGTCGACCCGGCTGACGAAGAACGACGCGACCGAGGTGATGCCGGGCAGCTCCAGACCGGCCGCCGCGGCCTGCTCGATGCCGGCGATGAACGCGTCCATCACCGCGTCGTAGCGGTCGAGCCCGAAGATCAGCGTGACGTTGACGCTGATACCCGCGGCGAGCGTGGCGGTGATCGCCGGCAGGCCGGCGAGGGTGGCCGGGATCTTGATGAACAGGTTCGGCCGGTCGACCAGCCACCACAGCGCGCGGGCCTCGGCCACGGTGCGCTCGGTGTCGTGGGCGAGCCGCGGGTCGACCTCGATCGACACCCGGCCGTCCACCCCGCCGCTGGCCTCGTAGGCGGGACGCAGCACGTCACAGGCGGCGCGGACGTCCGCGGTCGTGATCGCGCGGACGGCCTCGCCGATGTCCACGCCGCGGACGGCCAGGTCGCGCAGCTGCTCGTCGTAGGCCGATCCGCTGCTGATCGCCTTCTGGAAGATGGTCGGGTTGCTGGTGACGCCGACGACGCTGCGGGTACGCACCAGCTCGGCGAGGCTGCCGGTCCGCAGCCGGTCCCGGCTGATGTCGTCGAGCCAGACCGCCACGTCGGCGGCGGACAGCAGGGCCAGGGGGTCGGTCATTGTGGTGGACGTCCTCTCCGGGGAGCGCTGGCGTGCTGATGGACGGTTCGGCGCCTACGGTTGTCATGTCCGTCGTCTGTCATGCCCGTCGTCGTGTCCATTGTGGTCGGCGCGCCCTGGCGGTCAGCGCCGGACCGTGGCGGTGGGGGCAGGCCCACCAAATGCCGCCGGTACATGCCGCCAGTACCGGTAGGGGCGGACCGTCCCCCGCTGCCGGTACGGACGGGCCGGGCCACGCCGTATCTGCCGGTACGGATGGGCCTACCCTCTCGCGTTCCTCCCCTCACCCCCGCGCCCGGACAGCTCGAGAAGCCCGGGGACGACCGGCCGGGAACCTGCCGGGAACCTGCCAGGAACCTGCCAGGGACGTGCCGGGGACGTGCCGGGAACCTGCCGGGAACGTGTCGGGAACCGGGAACCTGCCGGGAACACTGCCCTCCGGCCCGCCCGACGCGCTTTCCCGGTCACCGGGCCCGGGGGCACGGGAGCCGGGCTGGTGGCTTCGGGAGCGTCGGCAGCGCTGCCGACGCCGACGGCCATGCCGCGGGGAAGCCGCCGGGACATCCCTGTCTGCGCAGGCCGGGCCGACGGTGCCGCTCAGGGTGCCGGCCAGGGCCACGGATCTTCTTCTGGACGGGTCGCGCGCCTGGCGCGGCGTCCGGCGGTTAGACTCCGACACGTCGTAGAACCACGCCGCGAAGCCCCGGCGCCCCGGGGCCCGAGTCCGGGCGGGTGGCCTGTGTCGCCCGCCGATCGCGAGGTCGTCCTGTCCGCCCTGGCCGCGTCCACGCCGGTAGCCAGCCTGCCGAAGCCGACCACGCCCGCGCCGCCGGCCTCCGGGGAGCGCGGCGGGCCGGACGGCCCGACCGGGCCGACCGGGCCGATGAGGACCCGCCGCCCGGTCGGGGCGCTCGCGCGTTCCTACCTCGCCCTGACCAAGCCGCGGATCATCGAACAGCTCCTGATCACGACCATCCCAGTCATGCTGCTGGCCGAGCGCGGCCTGCCCTCGCCGTGGCTGATACTCGCGACCCTGGTCGGCGGGACGTTCGCGGCGGGCAGCGCCAACACGTTCAACTGCTACATCGACCGCGACATCGACCAGGTGATGGCGCGTACCCGCGCCCGGCCGCTGGTGCGGGCGAACGTCACACCCGCCGAGGCGCTGCGCTTCGGTGTCCTGCTGGGTGTCGCCGCGACCCTGCTGTTCGGTTTCGCGGTCAACTGGCCCTCGGCACTGCTCGCCGACGCGGCGATCGCGTTCTATGTCTTCGTCTACACCCTCGGGCTCAAGCGCCGCAGCCCGTCCAACATCGTCATCGGTGGCGCGGCCGGCTGCTTCCCGGTGCTCATCGGCTGGTCCGCGGTGACCGGTACGGTCGGCTGGCCCGCCGTGCTGCTCTTCGCGGTCGTCTTCTTCTGGACCCCGCCGCACTTCTGGGCGCTGGCCATCAAGTACCGGGACGACTACGCCGCCGCCGGGATCCCGATGCTGCCGGTCGTGGCGTCACCGGAGGTGGTCGCCAGGCGCATACTCGGCTATTCGTACGTGATGGTCGCCACGTCCCTGCTGCTCGTCCCGGTCGCGGACACGGGATGGCCCTACCTGGTCGTGGCCGCGCTGCTCGGCGGCTGGTTCCTGGTCGAGGCGCACCGGCTGGTCCGCTCCGTCCGCCGTGGCGGGCAGATCCGCCCCATGCGGCTGTTCCACCTGTCCATCACCTACCTGACGCTCCTGTTCGCCGCGGTGGCCCTGGCCGCCCTGTGGCACCCGTAGCCGAAAGCCGTCTACCCGCTGTCCGCTGACCCGACCCGCTGAGCTCGGGCGGACGGATCCCGCCTGACGGAGCCCACAACGGAACCGCTGCCCGGGGAACTTCGTGGTCGTCCAGGTGGGAACCGTCGCTGGGACCACCTACAGGTGAGCGGGAGGCAGGCAACCGTAGGTGGTTTCCGTTGTTCTGATGATGGTTTTCACCTACGGCATCCGCTGCCGTAGGTGAAAACCATCCCCATCGTGACGGGAACCACCTACAGGCGCAGGCGCGCGGGTACGGGCGCGGGCGGCTGGAGCGGGGTTACAGCGGGGCTTTCGACCGGTGCTGCTCGGCGGTGCCAGCGGCGTCGGCGATGCTGGGGTCGGCGATGCTGGGGCCGGCGATGGTGGGGTGGCCGGTCGGCGGTGACCGCCGGGGGGCGGGCGGGGATGCAGGCAGGTCGACCGGCGCCGGTCGGTTGACCATGGCCAGCCAGATGTGCAGGGCGGCGATCCACAGCGCGGTGGCCCCGGCTATGTGCAGCTCCACCAGCGCGACCGGGATGCCGGTGAAGTACTGGACGAACCCGACGCCGGCCTGGGCGGCCGCGATGGCGGCGAGCGCGTTGCTCGCGCGGACCGCCTCCCGCGGCCCGCCGCCGGCACGCACCGCGAGGACCGTCGCGATGACCAGCCCGACCAGGAGCATCGCGGCGTCCGCGTGCAGCTGCGCGACATTGGTGATGTCGAACCCGAACCGTTTCGCCTCGGTGGAGTCCCCGCTGTGCGGCCCGGTGCCGGTGACCACCGTGCCGAGGACGAGCACCGCCCCGGCGACACCCACCAGCAGCCGGGCCAGCCAGCGCAGCTCGCGCCCGCCCGCCGGCCGGGCCGGGCCAGGGCCACAGCGGGCCCGGCGGTCGAGCGCCACGACGTCGAGCAGCAGCAGCATGGACAGCAGGAAGTGCCCCGCCACCAGCGCGGGATGCAGCTTGAACAGGACGGTCAGGCCGCCGAGCACCACCTGGCCGAGGAAGCCCAGCCACAGCCCGAACGCGAGCAGGACGAGGTCACGGCGGCGCTCGCGCAGCCGCAGCGACACCAGCGGCAGCAGCAGCATCACCGCCCCGACGGCGGTGGTCAGCAGCCGGTTGCCGAACTCGATCCAGCCGTGCACGGAGTACTCCGACTGCGTGACGAACGAGTCCTCGCCGCATCTGGGCCAGGTGGGGCAGCCGAGCCCGGAGCCGGTGAGCCGGACCGCGCCACCGGTGACCACGATCAGCGCGAGCAGCACGACGCTGACGCGGGTGAGCCGCTGGAAGACCACCGGACTCACCGTGGGTAGTCGTAGTGGCTGCCGCATGTTCATCCCCGTGGATACTACCGTCTGTAGAAGTCCGGGCCCGGCATCCTTGCTCCCACCGGCGCCCCTACTCCCATGTGAAGGTCAT
Source organism: Protofrankia sp. CiP1_Cm_nod2 (assembly GCF_920664355.1). Lineage (NCBI taxonomy): Bacteria > Bacillati > Actinomycetota > Actinomycetes > Frankiales > Frankiaceae > Protofrankia > Protofrankia sp. CiP1_Cm_nod2. The sequence goes on along the minus strand of NZ_CAKKTL010000053.1, from coordinate 5,724 downwards.
TCCCATCGTGAAGGTCATTCCCATCTGAAGGTGCGGGCCGCCAGCGCCAGGGAGCCGGCCGCCCAGGCGCACAGCACGACCAGATCGCCGACGGGCAGGCCGGCGCCGTCCCGCAGGACGGCCCGCAGGCCGTCGGAGGCGGCCGCGGTGGGCAGCGCCCGGCCCACCGCCTCCAGCCAGCCCGGCAGCTCGGACAGCGGGACGATCACCCCGCCGACGAGCAACAGCAGCAGGTAGACGCCGTTGGCCGCGGCCAGCGTCGCCTCCGCCCGCAGGATGCCCGCCATCAGCAGCCCCAGGCCGCAGAACGCGACGGTGGCCACCAGCAGGAGCAGCGCCACCCACCACGGCCGGCCATGCGGGTGCCAGCCGAGGGCGAACCCGACGGCGACCAGCACCGCGACCTGGATGATCTCCACGGCGACCACGGCCAGCGTCTTGCCCGCCAGCAGGACCGAGCGCGGCAACGGGCTCGCGCCGAACCGCCGCAGCACGCCGTAGGAGCGCTCGAAACCGGTCGCGATCGCCTGCCCGGTGAACGCCGTCGACATGACCGCGAGCGCCAGGATGCCCGGGACGAGGAAGTCCACCGAGCGGGCGCCGTCGGTGGGAAGCACGTCCACCGCGCTGAAGAACAGCAGCAGGCCGACCGGGATGACCAGGGTGAGCAGCACCGACTCCCCGCGCCGCAGCGTCAGCTTCAGCTCGATCAGCGTCTGCGCGCGCAGCATGTCCCACCGGCTCGCCGCCCCCGGTGAGGGACGCAGGTCCAGCGGCGCTCGCGTGCCCACGGCGGAGCGGGGGCCGGCGGCGGCCGGCTTGGCCGGCTTCCCGCTCCGGCCGCCGGTCGGCACCTCCGTGTCGGTCATGCCCGCAACGCCGAACCGGTGAGTTCCACGAACACGTCCTCAAGACTGCGCTGTTCGACCTGGAGGTCCTCGGCCATGACGCCGTTGCCCGCGCACCAGGCGGTCACCGCGGCGAGCATCTGCGGGTCGACCTTCCCCTGTATGACATAGCGCCCGGGCGGTCCCTCCCTGGCGACGGTGCCGCTGGGCAGGGCCAGCTCCAGCCGGTCGATGTCGAGGCCGGCCAGCGCCCGGAACCGCAGCTCCCCCTTGGCGCCGCCGCTGGTCAGCTCGGCCGGGGAGCCCGCCGCGAGGACCTTGCCGTGGTCGACGATGACGACGTGGTCGGCGAGCTGCTCCGCCTCGTCCATGGCGTGGGTGGTCAGCACCACGGTGACCCCGGCCATCCGCAGCTGTTCGATCAGCTCCCAGGTGGCCCGGCGGGCCTGCACGTCCATGCCGGCGGTGGGCTCGTCGAGGAAGACCAGCTCCGGACGGCCGACGAGGGCCATCGCCAGGGACAGGCGCTGCTGCTGGCCGCCGGAGAGGCGGCGGTAGGGCACCCCGGCCATCTCGGCGATGCCGACGCGCTCGAGCAGGGCGGTGACGTCCAGCGGGTCACGGTGGTGCGCGGCGAGCAGAGCGAGCATCTCACCGGCGCGGGCGCCCGGGTACACCCCGCCGGACTGGAGCATGACCCCCACCCGTGGGTGCAGCGCGGGCCCGTCACGGGCGGGGTCGAGGCCGAGTACCCGCACGTGGCCGGCGTCCGGGCGGCGGAACCCCTCGCAGATCTCGATCGTGGTTGTCTTGCCGGCGCCGTTCGGGCCGAGCAGCGCCGTGACCGACCCCGCCACAACGGTCAGCGATAGATCGTTGACAGCATGTATGGCTCGGTCCGAGCGTGGCCAGTATGTCTTGACCAGGCTGGAAACCTCGAGTGCCAGGTCGTCCGCCACACACGCGATCCTACGGACCTTTGCCGTCGTAGGTGCGACCGGAACCCGCCCGGATACGGTCAGAACACACCGGCGGCCCGCCCGCGGCGCCCACCGGGCAGCCATCGGTGGCCGGGAACGGCCGGGAGCCGGGAAGGCCGAGAGCGAGCCCGAAGGTGCGGGAGAGCGGGGGAGAGCGGTGAACAGCGCGGGGAGCGGCTCCGGGAAGGGCGCGGGAACAGCGTCGGGAACCGGGAGCGGTACCGGGGGCCGGGAGCGCTGTCGGGGGCCGGGAACGGTCGGTGTCAGGGACGAGGTCAGGAACGGGCCTGGCCGCGCCGCCCGCGCGGCGGGGCAGGCCGCTGCCCGGCCCCCGGCTCGACGAGCGCGCCCCACGCGCGCAGCCGCTCGTAGAGCAGCGGCGGTGTCGTGCTGTAGAGCCGTGCCAGCGAGAGCAGGTCCGTGCGGCGCAGGCGTAGCACGTCCCGGGAGCTCTCCGAGCGCAGTACCTGCACGATCGCGATCCAGCGCCGCAGCGGGCCGGTCCGGGTCGGTGGCAGTTTGCGCAGCCGGTGCAGGTCGATGGCCAGCGGCGGCAGGCCGGCCAGCTCGGAGCGGTCCGTCTGGGAGGGGATGAGCACGACCGCGGCCACGTCGTAGAGCTCGGCGAGCTCCATCAGGCGGTGCACCCGCAGGGAGCGGCGCCCCCGCTCGTAGGCGCCCAGGGTGCCGGCGGTCCAGCGCCCGTTCGTACGTTCCTGGACGTCGACGAGGGACATGCCGCGCCGGTGGCGGGCGGCTCGCAGCCGGCGCCCCAGCTCCGCCGCGTAGTCGTCGCGCCGCGGGCTCGTGTCGGCACCGCTGGCCCTGCCGGCACTGGTGCCGGCGCTGGCCCTGGTGCCGGCCGTACCCACTCTGGCTCTACCGGTGCCGGCGCTGGCTTTACCGGCGCTGGCCCTGCTGGCGCTGGTGCCGGCCGTACCCACTCTGGCTCTACCGGTGCCGGCACCGGCCGTGCCGGTCGCGCCCGTGCCGGCTGTCCCGCCTGTACCGATACCGCCTGCATCGGCTTCGCCGCTGTCGGTGTCGGTACGGCTGGTGTTGGCGGCGTCCGGGATGGTTCCGGAGATGCCGGCCGGGTCAGCGTCGGGCTCAGGAGCGCTGTGGTCGGCCTCGGTCACGGTCTCCGTCCGGGTCGCGTCGGACCGGAGGCGCGTTCCGCCTCCGGCCACAGCCTGTCAGGAGTTGGTCTGTGAGATGGCCGGTTCACACGATGACAGCCGGATGCGGGTGGTCTCCGTGTGGTATCGCCGCGTACCGATATGCCGCCGTCTATACCGGCGCCGGGGGCCGCCGGCGAGTGTGGCGGATCAGACGCTCGCTCCAAGCGGACGCTCTTCGCCCAGCTCAGATGCCACGATGGTCGGGTACCGCGACAGATCACGTCGTACCGGCGGGCCGGGGGGTTAGACCCACGGCGGGAAATAAGGCACAGTGGTGTTGTGAAAAGCATGCCCGACACCTCCAACGGTACGGCGGCCGACGGCCGGACCCGTGACCGTGTCGCGCGCCTGCTCCTGGAGCTCGGCCCCTCGACCGCGGTCACACTCTCGGCACGCCTCGGCCTGTCGCCGGCGGCGATCCGCCGCCATCTGGACGCGATGCTCGCGGAAGGCACGATCACCACCCGGTCGGCCCGTAACCCCGGCCCGCGCGGCCGTGGCCGCCCGGCCCGGGTCTACCAGCTCACCGCCGCCGGCCACGCGGCCGGCCCGACCGCGTACGAGGACCTGGCCACCAGCGCGCTGAGCTTTCTCGCGGACGTCGCCGGCCAGGCGGTTGTCGCGGAGTTCGCCGAGGCGCGTGCCGCCGAGCTGGAGCGGCAGGTACGGGCCGCGGTCGCCCGGGCCGACCCGGCCGACCGGCCGGCGGCGCTGGCGGCGGCGATGTCCGCCGCCGGTTACACCGCGAGCACCTCGCAGCTGCCGACGGGCGTCCAGATCTGCCAGCACCACTGTCCCGTCCAGCATGTCGCCGAGCAGTTCCCCGAGCTCTGCGGCGCGGAGACCGCCGCGTTGTCGCGGCTGCTGGACTCGCACGTCCAACGGCTCGCCACCATCGCGCATGGTGACGGGGTGTGCACGACACATGTTCCGCTGGAGACCCGGGAACCCCAGCAGCCCGAGAAGAGCGGCGACGCCGCGGCACCCTCCACGGTCGTGCCGGTCGTGCCGGTCGGGACGCCGACGTCCGCGGCGGCCGTCAGCACACCTGGTTCCACACCTGTCACTCCCACCACCGCCACCTCTCTCACCTCCTCGGAGGGTCCTGCCATATGACCACCACTCCTGAGACCGAGATCGACAGCCGGCTTGAGGGCCTGGGTGCCTACAAGTTCGGCTGGTCCGACACGGACGCCTACGCGGCGACCGCCGAACGCGGGCTGTCCGAAGCGGTCGTCCTGGACATCTCGGCCAAGAAGGGCGAGCCGGAGTGGATGACCCAGCTTCGGCTGAAGGGTCTGAAGCTGTTCGGCCGCAAGCCCATGCCCACCTGGGGCGCGGACCTGTCCGGGATCGATTTCGACAACATCAAGTATTTTGTCCGTTCGACCGAGAAGCAGGCGGAGAGCTGGGACGACCTGCCGGCGGACATCCGCAACACCTACGACAAGCTCGGCATCCCCGAAGCCGAGAAGCAGCGTCTGGTCTCCGGCGTGGCGGCGCAGTACGAGAGCGAGGTCGTCTACCACAAGATTCGTGAGGATCTTGAGGAGCAGGGCGTCATCTTCCTCGACACCGACACCGGCCTGCGGGAGCACCCGGAGATCTTCCAGGAGTACTTCGGCTCGGTCATCCCGGTCGGGGACAACAAGTTCGCCGCGCTGAACACCGCGGTGTGGTCCGGCGGCTCCTTCATCTACGTCCCGCCGGGCGTGCACGTGGAGATCCCGCTGCAGGCGTACTTCCGCATCAACACCGAGAACATGGGCCAGTTCGAGCGGACTCTGATCATCGTGGACGAGGGTGCCTACGTCCACTATGTCGAGGGCTGCACCGCGCCGATCTACTCCTCGGACTCGCTGCACTCCGCGGTCGTGGAGATCGTCGTGAAGAAGAACGCCCGCTGCCGCTACACGACCATCCAGAACTGGTCGAACAACGTCTACAACCTGGTGACCAAGCGGGCCGCCTGTCAGGCCGGCGGCACCATGGAGTGGATCGACGGCAACATCGGCTCCAAGGTGACGATGAAGTACCCGGCGGTGTGGCTGCTCGGCGAGCAGGCCAAGGGCGAGGTGCTCTCGATCGCCTTCGCCGGCGCCGGCCAGCACCAGGACGCCGGCGCGAAGATGGTGCACGCGGCGCCGCGGACGTCGTCCACGATCGTGTCCAAGTCGGTGGCCCGCGGCGGCGGCCGCACCTCCTACCGCGGTCTGGTGCAGATCCAGGAGGGCGCGCACAACTCGCGGGCGACGGTGAAGTGCGACGCCCTGCTGGTCGACACGGTCAGCCGGTCGGACACCTACCCCTACGTCGACGTCCGCGAGGACGACGCCTCCATCGGGCACGAGGCCACCGTCTCCAAGGTCGGGGAGGACCAGCTCTTCTACCTGATGAGCCGCGGGCTGTCCGAGGACGAGGCGATGGCGATGGTGGTGCGCGGGTTCGTCGAGCCGATCGCCCGCGAGCTGCCGATGGAGTACGCCCTCGAGCTCAACCGACTGATCGAGCTGCAGATGGAAGGCGCGGTCGGCTGATGGTGACAGCTCCTGTCCACAACGGCTCACAGGGCTCACAGGGCGCGCCGGGGCTGCCGGGCTCGTCGGACGGGTCGTCCGCCGCCGCCGGCGGCACCGCCACCGCCACCGTGCCGGCGGGGTCGTCGACCGGCCTGCCGTTCGGCTCCCGGCCAGGGGTGGCCGCGGGCGCGCCGGC
>NZ_CAKKTL010000052.1:26309-28833 GCF_920664355.1 Protofrankia sp. CiP1_Cm_nod2 | reverse complement strand
GACCGGCCCGGCTGGCTTGACCGGTCCAGCCGATGTCTCCGGCGGGGCCGGGATGCTGACGACCGTGCCCGATGAGGTGCGGGAACACGCATCCATGGCATCATCCGCGCCGCGCGCCGCGGGCGGCGGCGCCACCGGGGCTGTCGGCGTGTCCCGTTCCCTGCGGGTGATCACTGCCCCGGCGAGGCGCGCCTGGCACCAGTTGACCAGTATGCGTACGGCGCTGCTGCTGCTGTTCCTGCTCGCGCTCGCGGCCGTTCCCGGTTCTCTGCTGCCGCAACGGTCGCTGAACCCGTTGAAGGTCGGGGAGTACTTCCGGGAGCATCCTTCGCTCGCGCCGTTCCTCGACAGGCTGTCAGCTTTCGACGTCTTCGGCGCACCCTGGTTCGCCGCGGTCTACCTGCTGCTGTTCGTCTCCCTGATCGGCTGTCTGACGTCGAGGGTCCGCTGGCATGCCAGGGCGCTGGTGGGACGGCCGCCGCGGGCGCCGGCCCGGCCGAGCCGGCTGGCCGGCGGCCGGTCGTGGGACAGTGCGCTGGGCCCCCGGGAGGTGGTCGAGGCGGCGCGGGTGGTCCTGCGGCGGCGGCGGTTCCGGGTCGGAGCCGCGCCCGAGGGCGCGACCAGGCCCGACGGCAGCCAGGACTTCTCCGTGGCCGCGGAAAAGGGCTATCTGCGCGAGACCGGGAACCTTGTCTTCCACATCGCGCTGGTGCTGATGCTCCTCGGGGTCGGGCTGGGCTCGTGGTTCGGCTACCAGGGCACTGTCCTGGTCATACAGGGTGACGGTTTCACGAACACGCTGGTCTCCTACGACCAGTTCAGCCGGGGCAAGCTGGTCGACCCCGTCGGTGACCTGGCGCCGTTCTCCCTGACGCTGGAGAAGTTCACCGCGTCCTACCAGCCCAACGGGCAGCCGGCGGACTTCCGTGCCGACGTCGTCTACACCACCGATCTCGGCGGTCGGACCCGCACGGCCGACATCCAGGTCAATCATCCGCTGGCGATCGGCAGCGCCAAGGTGTATCTGATCGGCCACGGCTATGCTCCGCACTTCGTGCTGCGCAGCGGCGACGGCAGCATCGTCTGGGAGGGCTACCAGCCCTGTACGCCACGGGACGCCATGTTCGCGTCCACCTGCACGTTGAAGATCGGCGATACCGGGCTCCCGCCGACAGGGCCGACCAGGGAGCCCCAGCAGCTGGCGTTCACCGGCGTGTTCACTCCGACCACGCAGCTCGATCCGGCGCACGGTTACATCTCGGCCCATCCGGCCGCGGACGCCCCCGGCCTCACGCTCACCGGCTACGTCGGCAACCTGCACATCAACGAGGGTGTGCCGCAGAACATCTACTCGCTGGACACCCGGGACATGCGCCAGCTTCACATAGACGGCCCGATCGGCACCGGACGGGTGGCGCAGGTGCTCGCGTTGAACAATCCCGAGCAGCGGACGATCAGAGGTCTGCCCGGGGGGATGACCCTGGAGGTCGACGGGGTTCGCCAGTTCGCCACGTTCCAGACCAAGTCCGATCCGTTCAAGGGCTGGGTGCTGGTCGCGGCTGTGGCGATCATCGGTGGTCTGCTGGTCAGCATGCGGGTGCGCCGGCGTCGGGTCTGGGTGCGGGCGCGCCCCGCGTCCGCACCGGCTGACACGGGCACGGCTGACACGGGCACGGCTGACACGGGCACGGCTGACACGGGCACGGCTGGCGCGGGCAGCGTTACCAGCACGGGCAGCGGTCCTGGTGTCGGCCCCGACGCCGGCTCCGATGCCCGCGCGATGACCACGGTCGAGGTCGGTGGACTGTCCCGTTCCGATGTGGACGGCTTCGCGGCCGAGCTGCAGTCGATCATCAGGGACATCCGGCTGGCCACCGCGCCCGTCGAGGGCGCGCGTCCAGCCTGGTTGGGCAGCCCGGACCCCGCGGAGCCGCCCGGGCGGCTGGCGCCGGCTCAGGCACCGTCGGATGCTCGGACGTCATCGGATGCTCGGACGCCGTCGGAGCGGGGAGCGCTGAAACAGTGAACGCTGAAACAGTGGGGACAGACGCCGTCGGACCGGGCGGCAAGCGCCATCCGGGCCTCCAGGACCATCATCGGATCCGGGACCTGATCCGGGATCCGAGGTGCGGGGAGGATCTGATGGCTGGGCCAGAGGCTTCCCCGGCCAGCATTTCCCAGGCCAGCGGGGGAACCGGAGATCCCACCGGACAGGAGCTGTGATGCCAGTCAATTCCGGCCTTGCCACGTTGTCCGACCATCTGCTCGGCGTGACCATGGCGGTCTACGCGCTGGCCATGCTCGGCTACGCGGCCGAGTTCGCGTTCAGCCGCTTCGGGCGTGCCAGCGCCGCGGCCCTGGCCGAAGGCCGGGCGGAGAGACCGATATCCCTGGCGGCGTCGGCTGCGCCGTCGGTGCCGGCTGCGCCTTCGGCGTCAGCGTCGGCGTCAGTGCGGGCCGCCGCGGCCGCGACGCCCGGACGGGTGGCGCTGATGGTCGGCATGGACGTGGCAGGCAGAGATGC
>NZ_CAKKTL010000052.1:23917-25963 GCF_920664355.1 Protofrankia sp. CiP1_Cm_nod2 | reverse complement strand
ACGGCTGTAGCAGGTACGGCTGTAGCAGGTACGGCTGTGGCGGGGACGGCTACAGCAGGCGCGGCTACAGCAGGAGCGTCTGTCACCTATGCCACTGACGATCGTGACGCTCTTGTGGATCCTGCTGCTGAGGCGCTCGCCGCGGCCGGCGCCCGGGCGGCCCGGCAGGCCGCCGAGCGGGCTGCGGTGGCCGAGGTGATGGCCGGGGACGGCGCGGACCTGTCGCTCTCACCTCGGGCGCGTTGGATCGGCCGGGTCGCAGTGCTGCTCACCGTGCTCGGATGCGCGGCGCACGTGGGCTCGGTGACCGCCCGTGGCCTGGCCGCGGACCGGGTGCCGTGGGGGAACATGTACGAGTTCTCATCCATGATCACCTTGATTGCGGTGCTGACCTACCTGGGCATGCTGGCCCGGACCCGGGCGCGCGTCCGCTGGCTGGGCGTCTTCGTGATGCTGCCGGTGGTCCTCTATCTCGGTCTCGCCGGCACGGTGCTCTACGTGGCGGCGGGCCCGCTCGTCCCGGCGCTCAACTCCTACTGGCTCAAGATCCACGTGGTGGCGGCGATCGTGGCCAGCGGGGTGTTCATGGTCTCGGCGGTCACCACCGTCCTGTATCTGCTGAAGGACCGTTGGGAGAACCGCCTCGCGGCCGTTGCCACCGGACAGGCCGAGGCCTCCGCGGCGATGCGCAGGCGCGGTGGGATCATGATGAGACTGCCCGCGGCCGCGTCGCTGGACCGCATCACCTACCGCGTGATCGGCTTCGCGTTCCCGGTCTGGACGTTCGCGGTCGTCGCCGGTGCCATCTGGGCGGAGGCGGCCTGGGGTCGCTACTGGGGCTGGGATCCCAAGGAGACCTGGTCGTTCATCACCTGGGTGATCTACGCGGCCTACCTGCATGCCCGCGCCACCGCCGGCTGGAAGGGCCGCCGGGCCGCGGCGATATCGCTGCTTGGTTTCAGCGCGCTGTTTGTCGACTACTATCTGGTCAACCTGGTCATCTCGGGGCTGCACTCCTACGCGGGTGTCGGCGCCTGACGCCCGTCGGCAGGACCCCGTCGGCACGACCCCGCCGACAGGACCCCGCCGACAGAACCCGCCGGCAGGACCCCGCCGACAGAACCCGCCTGGGTGTCGTTGGTTGACGCCCAGGCAGAACCGCACTGGATACCCGCTGGCCGGCGTTGCCGGCAGGATGACGCTGACTGCCGCCAACGGGGTCACGCTGACTAGATGTCAACGTGACGCCGCGGACTGTCAACGTGGTACCGCGTCGCGTTGCCGTATGGGTCGGTGTTGTGGTCAGCTCCGGGGGGTGCCGTCGCCGTCCCCGCGGCGGATACGTTCGGACAGTTCCCGCAGGAACTCCGGGTTGTCGTCGGGCGCGACCGGCTGTGGCGCGGGACTACGGCGTGGCCACGACGGCCACCGGAGATTCGACGGCCCGTCCTCGGCGCCATCCCGGCTGCCTCGGCCGAAGCCGTCGGCCCCGGCCCAGCGGCCCCGGCCTTCCCATGTTGGATGATCCATGGGCTCGATACCGTCGTCGGCGTAGTCGTCACGACGGGGGCGGCCGACAACGAGCCAGGCCACGCCGCCGATGGCGTAGAAGAAAACGATGATGGCAATCCAGGCGATCTTGGGAAGTGTGCGCACGGCGGCTGACGGGGCCATGATCGCGTCAATGAGCGTGAAAATCCAGAAGCCGAAGATTGCCAGCGTCAGTACGAACCCCACCACCGCACCGTTGATCCTCTCCAGTCTTCACTCCGACCGTCATGACCATCTGTCACGACCCGGAGTCCTGATCGCGTGTGGACCCATATCCATCGTCATCCGACGGTACAGCCAGTGCTCTCTGGAGCGGTTCCGATGCCCATAGGTGACCATGGACGCCCGTTGGTGCCCAAACAGCCGATGTCCATTGGAACGGCTGATGCCCGTGGGAACCATCCGCCCGTCCGGTCGGATCGGTGACGCCAGGACGACCGCCGCGCAACGACAACGCTCCCAGTGTGCTCCTTTCGATGGCGGGACGTGCCGCAT
>NZ_CAKKTL010000052.1:18629-23498 GCF_920664355.1 Protofrankia sp. CiP1_Cm_nod2 | reverse complement strand
GGGGGGAACCCGTACCGGGTACGGCCGGTCGGCGCACGTCCCGACGTGTCCACCGCCCGGGCGGTGGTCGGACGGAGGTTCCCGCCGGGCCCGACCGGCGGCCGGGCGGGGGGTTCTCACCAGAGCTACCCGACTGCTACCTGGCGCGGTCGGTACCGGGTTCCGGTGGCTGGCTCGACAGGTCCGGACGGCCGGGGCCCGCGGGCCGCCGCGAGGATGGGCGTCCTGCGAGGATGGGCGCCATGGCCTGGGCGGATCTGCGCGCGTTCCTCGTTCACCTCGAGCGTCACGGCGACCTGCGGCACGTCCGCGTCCCGGTCGACCCGGTCCTGGAGGTCACCGAGATCGTCACGCGGGTGGTGCGGGAGGGCGGGCCCGCGCTGCTGTTCGACCGGCCGCTCGGCGCCGACATGCCGCTGGCCATCAACGTCTTCGGCACCGAGCGGCGGATGGCCGCCGCGCTGGGGGCCGGCAGCCTCGACGAGATCGGCGACCGGATCGCCGCCCTGCTCAGACCCGAGCTCCCGGTCGGGCTCGGCGGGCTGCGGGAGGCCCTGGGCAAGGTCGCCGCGCTGCGGTCGGTGCCGCCGCGCAAGGTCCGGACCGCGCCGTGCCAGGACGTCGTCCTCAAGGGCTCGGACGTCGACCTGCTCCGCCTGCCCGGCGTGCACGCCTGGCCGGACGACGGCGGGGTGTTCCTGAACCTGGGCCTGACCCACACGAAGCATCCTGAGACGGGTCAGCGCAATCTCGGCATGTACCGGCTGCAGCGTCATGACGCCCGGACGGTCGGCATGCACTGGCAGATCCACAAGGACTCCAACGCCCATCATGCCGTCGCCGAGCGCCGCGGGGAGCGGCTGCCGGTGGCGATCGCGTTCGGCTGCGACCCGGCGGTGACCTACGCGGCGTCCGCCCCGCTGCCGGCGGAGATCGACGAGTACCTGTTCGCCGGGTTCCTGCGCGGCGAGCGGGTGGAGATGGTCGACTGCCTGACCGTCCCGTTGCAGGTGCCGGCGAACGCCCAGGTGGTGCTCGAGGGCTGGCTGGAGCCGGGGGAGCGCTTGCCGGAGGGCCCGTTCGGCGACCACACGGGTTTCTACACCCCGGTCGAGCCGTTCCCCGCCCTGCACGTCGACGTGATGACCCTGCAGCGTGACCCGGTCTTCCAGACGATCGTCGTGGGCCGCCCGCCGCAGGAGGACGGGCCGCTCGGCAAGGCGACCGAGCGGATCTTCCTGCCGCTGGTCCGGATGATGATCCCGGAGATCGTCGACTACGACCTGCCGGTCGAGGGCGTCTTCCACAACTGCGCGATCGTCTCGATCGAGAAGCGCTACCCCAAGCACGCGCAGAAGGTCATGCACGCCATCTGGGGCGCCGGGCTGCTGTCGCTGTCCAAGCTCGTCGTGGTCGTCGACGCCGACTGTGACGTCCACGACTACTCCGAGGTGGCGTGGCGGGCGTTCGGCAACGTCGACTACGCCCACGACCTGCTGACCACGGTCGGCCCGGTCGACCACCTCGACCACGCCTCGTACGAGCAGTTCTTCGGTGGGAAGATCGGCGTGGACGCCACCCGCAAACTCCCGACGGAGGGATACCGTCGCGAGGGCGGCTGGCCCGCGGAGGCCGTGATGGACCAGGCGGTCAGGGACAAGGTCGCCCGGCGCTGGAAGGAGTACGGGCTGTGACCATCGTCGACCGGGCCGTCGTTGACGTGACTATCGCTGACGGGACTATCGCCGACCGCTGCTCACCATGGTCCACGGCGGGGATACACCGCTTGCCGGAACGCCTGGGAGATGGTCGTCAGTGAGTGACGCGACGTTCGCCCCGGGGATGCCGGGGCCGGCATCGACGCCTGACGGCCCCGTCCGCGCCTTCCTGCGGGTGGTGGTGATCGAGCATTCGGTGTTCGCGCTGCCGTTCGCCTATGTGGCGGCGCTCGCCGCGTCGTTCGACGCCTCCCGCTCCGTGCACTGGCTGGACATCGCGCTGGTGACCGTCGCGATGGTCGCTGCCCGCACCTTCGCGATGGCGACCAACAGGATCATCGACCGGAAGATCGACGGACGTAATCCGCGGACGGCCGGCCGGGAGCTGGTCACCGGCGCGGTGTCGGTGCGCACGGCCGCGGTCGGCGCCGCGATCGCCCTGGGTGTCTTCGCCGGGTCCGCCGCCGCGCTGTCCTGGCTCTGCCTGGCCCTCGCGCCGCTCGCGGCCGCCCCCCTGATCGTCTATTCGTACGCCAAGCGGTTCACCAACTTCCCGCACGCCGTCCTCGCGTTGGCCCAGGCGGTCGCGCCGGTCGGCGCCTGGATCGCCATCACCGACCGCTGGTCGTGGGCCTCGGTCGTGCTCGGGCTCGCGGTCGGCACCTGGATAGCCGGCTTCGACCTGATCTACGCCTGTCAGGACGCCGAGGTCGACCGTGGCATCGGCGTGGGCTCGGTGCCGGCCCGGTTCGGGATCCGGGCGGCGCTGGCCGCCTCGGTCGTTACCCATGTCGTGACGTTCGCGCTGTTCGTCGTGTTCGGGCTGATGGAGGGCTTCGGCGCGTGGTGGTGGGCCGGGCTGGTGGTGACCGCTGCCGCGTTCTGGTACGAGCACGCGATCGTCTCCGCGGACGACCTGTCCCGGGTGAACCGGGCCTTCCTGACCGCCAACGGGTTCGTCGGCATCGCCCTGTTCGGTTTCGCCGTCCTCGATCTGATCTCCCGCGGCCTGGCCTGGTGACGACCGGCCGCCGCGACGGCCGGGCCACTGCGACGGCCGGGCCACTGCGAGCGGCGGGGATCGTCGAGGACATCATGATTGCCGGAAGTGCGTACGGAAGTGCGTACGGAAGTGCGTACGGAAGTGCGGAAGGTGCCGGAGGGACAGGGACAGGGACAGGGACGCATTCGGGCGACCACCGGCCGCTGGGGCATATCCGGACGGTTGACCGGTTGGCCGGGCACCCGGGCTCCGGGCTCCGGGTATCCGAGTGGTTGGGCGTCCGGGTGGTTGGCCGGACAGTTGGGAGGACGGGGTGCGTCTCGACAGCCGGGACGCGGTGCCGCCGCGGCCGGGTGAAGGCGAACCGCGGCTGCCGTGGGTGGTCGGCGTCAGCGGGGCGAGCGGGACGCCGTACGCGGCGTCGGTGCTGCGCGGCCTGCTGGACGCCGGGCTGCCGGTGGACCTGGTCGTCTCCCGGGCGGCCCGGCTCACCCTGTTGGACGAGACCGGGATCGCCTGGCGGGACAGCACCTGGCCACGGTCCCTGGCCGGCTGGCTCGGCGTGGACCCGTCCGTCATCTCCGAGGCGGCCGCGGCGGATCTGCTCCGTCACTGGTCCTGCAGTGATCTTGCCGCCGGGCCGAGCAGCGGCTCGTATCTGACCAGGGGGATGATCGTCGTCCCCGCGAGCACGGCTGCCGTGGCCGGGATCGCTCTCGGGCTGTCCAAGGATCTGCTGCAACGCGCCGCCGGCGTGACGCTGAAGGAAGGCCGTCGGCTGGTGGTCGTGCCCCGGGAGATGCCGTTCACCCGCTCGACCCTGCTGCACATGCTGTCCCTGCACGACGCCGGCGCGGTGGTGGCGGCCGCCAGCCCCGGCTTCTACGCCGGCGCGACCGACGCGCGCGCGCTCGTGGACTTCGTCGCCGGCAAGGTCCTGGACGCGGCCGGGGTGCCCAACGACCTGCTGCGCCGCTGGACCGGTGAGCTCGGCGCGGCCCGTCGTTCGTCCTCATGATCTTCATTGTGTGATCTCTACGTTCGGGCGGCCATCGCTCTTTCGTGACTCTGGGTACATAAATATGGATAAATGCGTATCCAGGCAAGGCGGTGTAAGGCTGTCATGAGCGCGAGGCGGTGTGGAACTTGACCGGGACGAGGAGGCTGGACGGCCCTGGCCGTACCGCCGCCCATCGTCATGATTTTTGTGCTGCCGGGGGTGGGACGGCGCCGAAGGTGATCAGGCCCGAAGGGGCCGGTGAGCTCGGCGTCACGCGCCGTTCATCTCCATGATCTTTGGGATGGCACGGGACATGACGGGGATGAGAACGTGACGGGGATGAGGGGGCGCGCGGGCTCGGCCCCGCCCGATACCTGCCCTCGTGACCGCCGCGGATCCGGCGGGTCGTACCGTAAATGAGCGGGATCCGTGCTCATCCGGTTCGAGATGCCCGCCGGCAGCTGAAGACCGAACTGGGACGAAGGCGGGCATGACACGCGACAGCGGCGGGAGACAGCGGACGCGGGACAGCGGCACGCGGGCCACGACGGCAGACCTGGACCGGGTGCCGCGTCCTCGGACGCCCGCTTCCAGGGGCGCCGCTGGCGCTTCGGGCGCCTGGATGGGCTGGCCAGCCGGGCGTCCTGTGGCCGGTCAGGCCCCGGCCTCCCTGCGGGTGCAGCTGCCGTATTTCGCCGCGCGGATCGCGGCGCTGCTCGTGATGCTGACCATCCTGCTCATCCTGAGCGTCAACCCTGTCCTCGCGATACTGGCCGGTCTCGTGATCGTGGGTGCGCTGACCTATCCGCTGGGCCGGTCGCAGCGCAGGGCCGCCCAGCGGGCCGCCGCCCGCGCCGGTACCGGCCCGGAGCGCCGATAGCGCCCCTGCGGGCACTGTGGGCACCCCGCTTGCCTCGGGGGGACGCGCGCGTGGCCCCGGGAGCCGGTGGACCCGAGTGACGGGTCGATCAGATCACCGCGACCGCCGCGCCCGTGGCCCCCGGGCGCCGGCAGCTCCCAGGGGCCGGTGGCCCGGTCGGTAACCCCGCGACGAACGGGGGCAGAGGCGAACGGGTACAGGGCGGTGGCCTGTCCGCGCTCCCGCCGGGACGCCGGCGGGCTCTGGGGCGGACGGGTCCTGAGCTGAC
>NZ_CAKKTL010000052.1:8319-18295 GCF_920664355.1 Protofrankia sp. CiP1_Cm_nod2 | reverse complement strand
GGCTGGCGGAGCCGACGGCTGGGGGAGCCGGTGACTGGGGGAGCCGGTGACTGGGGGAGCCGGTGGCTGGGGGAGCTGACAGCCGGCGGAAGCGGTGGTTGGTCGTGCGCCGTGATGATCTCCTCCCTATTATCCTCGCAGGCGTTTGGTCACTGAACGTGTTCTCACTCATGCGGACGTGAGCGGACTAGTCACCACATGACCCCGATGTGTCACGCCCGAATTACCACTGAAGCAAGAACCTTCTGTATATTGACTGTCAACGCTCTGTGACAGGAGGCTCCATGACAACGACACCAACACCACAATCCGCTCCTCTGCTGACACCGGCCGAGGTGGCGAGCATGTTCCGGGTCGACCCGAAGACGGTGACCCGCTGGGCCAAGACCGGGAAACTGACCTCGATCCGTACCCTCGGTGGCCACCGGCGCTACCAGGAGGCGGAGGTCCGCGCACTCCTCGCCGGCGTCTCGCCCGGAGACAGCCTGGCCTAGCCACCCGGCCCATCTGGCTCATCTGGCCACCTGGCTCATCTGGCCACCAAGCCGCCGTGTCCGGTGGGATTTCCGGCGGGTCCCGCTGGCCCAACCGGGCACGGCCGGCTCGGTCCCCGGGCCGGCCGCGTGGGTCGCAGGCCCGTGCCCATAGCCCGTGGCTTCGAGGCGCCACGGGTCACATGTCGGCGGGACGCCGCGCCGGGCGGGACTACCCTCGTGCTTATGGACGTCGGGCTCAAGCGGGAGATCGAGTCGAAGGTACACGCCGGCGAACGGCTCAGCCGGGCGGACGGCGAGGCGCTCTACGCCAGCGACGAGCTGGCCTGGCTGGGGGAGCTGGCGCACTCCGTCCGCGTCCGCAAGAACGGGGACGCGACGTACTTCAACGTCAACCGGCACCTGAACCTCACAAACGTGTGCGCGGCATCCTGCGCCTACTGCTCGTTCCAGCGCAAACCGGGCGAGGCCGACGCGTATACGATGCGCATCGAAGAGGCCGTGCGGCTGGCCAGAGCGATGGAGCCTGCCGGCATCACCGAGCTGCACATCGTCAACGGCCTGCATCCCACCCTGCCGTGGCGCTACTACCCGCGTTCGCTGCGTGAGCTGTCGAAGGCGCTGCCGGGGGTGGCACTCAAGGCGTTCACGGCCACCGAGATCCACTGGTTCGAGAAGATCAGCGGCCTGCCCGCGGCGGAGATCCTCGACGAGCTGATCGACGCCGGCCTGGAGTCGCTGACCGGAGGCGGGGCGGAGATCTTCGACTGGGAGGTCCGCCAGCACATCGTGGGCCACGAGACGCACTGGGAGGACTGGTCGCGCATCCACCGCCTGGCCCACTCCAAGGGCCTGCGGACGCCGGCCACCATGCTCTACGGCCACATCGAACAGCCGCGGCACCGGGTCGACCACGTGCTGCGGCTGCGCGAGCTACAGGACGAGACCGGCGGGTTCGTGGTGTTCATCCCGCTGCGCTTCCAGCATGACGCGGCCGGTGACCCACGCAACCGGCTCATGAACCAGCCGATGGCGACCGGGGCCGAGGCGCTGAAGACGTTCGCGGTGTCCCGGCTGCTCTTCGACAACGTCGATCACGTCAAGTGCTTCTGGGTGATGCACGGCCTGACCACCGCCCAGCTCGCCCTGAACTTCGGCGCGGACGACCTGGACGGCTCCGTCGTCGAATACAAGATCACTCATGACGCCGACGGCTTCGGGACGCCGGACACGATGACCCGGGAGGACCTGCTCGAGGTGATCAGGGACGCCGGCTTCCGCCCGGTGGAGCGGGACACCCGGTATCGCGTGATCCGCGAGTTCGACGGCCCCGACCCTACCCGCCGGGACCTTCCCCAGGAGATCAGCGCCTGATCGGCGCCCAAGAAGACACCAACGTCCAAGATGGACGCCAAGAAGACCCAGAGCTCGGCCGGAGGCGGTGTGATCATGGATGGTGACCGGTTGGATGACCGGCCGGACAGCCGGGACGGCCAGGTGCCGCGGCCGGCTCCGTCGGCGCGCCGTGTCCTGCCGGAGGGATCCGCGGGGATCGGTTCCATCTTCACGCTGGCCTTCCTGGCGATCCTGCTGCCAGGGGTGGCCGCGTACGCGCTGCTGCGGTTCGCCGGCCTGGCGATCGGGCCGGCCGGCCTGCTCGGCCTGCTGGTGATGTTCGTCTGCCTGGGGCTGTATCCGTCCCTGCTGCAGCGTCTCGGCTGGGTACCTCGGCGCGCCCGCCGGTCGAGATGACGGCCGTCGGCGGGACGGCCGCCGGCCACAGAACGGTACGGGGACCGGGAGGATTTATGGATCTTCGTAAGCGAACGGCTGGCGGGCGAGGATGGGCATCGCGCCAGCGGTCGTCCGGGCTGCCGCCGTACGGATCATCGTCGCCGTACGGGGCGCCGTCGTCCGGGCCGTCACCGTCCGGGGCAGGGCAGCCCGGGGCGGGGCCGTCCGGGCCGGGGCTGCTCGCCATCAACGCCCGTTACTTCGCCTTGCGGACCGTCATCTTCGCCGCCGTGCTGGTGGTCGTGCTGCTCGTGGGCCTGCACTGGCTGCTCGGTTTTGCCGTCGCGCTGGTCCTCAGCGGGCTGGTGAGCTATCCGCTGGCGATCCGCCAGCGCCGGGCGGTGCTCGATGCCCTGGAGCAACGACGCGGCTGGCTGCGTTGACCAGCGAGCCATCCCGGGAGCACGACTCCGCGAGAAAGCGTGACGCCACCCGGGAACACAACGTCGCATCCCAGCCTGATATCGCCGAAAAGTACGATTCTGTACCGCAGAGTGACGTTACGCAGCGGTACGATGTCACGCAAGCGGCCGTTGAGGTCACGAAAATAACCAGCGATGTCACGCAGGCGGCCAGCGATGTCACGCAGGCGGCCAGTCAGGAGGCCGGGCACACGGTGCCGCCGTCGCTGCCGACTCAGAGCTCGCAGCCCGCCGTGCCGGTGCCCGCCGTGCCGGTGTCGGTCCCGTCCGTGCCGGCGTCCGTTTTCAGGCGGCCGCGGGTCGGCCACATCCAGTTTCTCAACTGTCTCCCGCTCTACTGGGGCCTGGTGAACTCCGGCGCGGTACTGGACGTCGAACTGACCAAGGACACTCCAGACCGGCTCAACGAGGCACTGGTGGCGGGCGATCTCGACATCGGCCCGATCAGCCTGGTCGAGTACCTGCGGCACGCCGACGAGCTTGTCGTCCTGCCGGACATCGCGGTCGGCTCCGACGGCCCGGTGCTGTCGGTGGTGCTCGCCAGCGCCGTGCCGGTGGAGCGGATCCGGTCGGTGGCCCTGGGCTCGACGTCACGGACGAGTGTGCTGCTCGCGCAGATGCTGCTGGAGGACCGGCTGGGGCTGTGGCCGGCCTACACGGTCATGCCTCCCGATCTTCCCCTGATGCTGCGTGAGGCCGACGCCGCCGTACTGATCGGCGATGTGGCCCTGCGGGCCACCTATGACGCCGAGAACGCCGGGGACGCGCATCCGCTGCATGTCGTCGACCTGGGCGCAGCCTGGCGGGACTGGTCGGGCCTGCCGATGGTGTTCGCGGTGTGGGCGGCGCGCCGCGACTTCGCCCAGGCCTACCCGGGGGTGGTCAAGGAGGTGCACGACGCCTTCCGGGGCAGCCTCGATCTCGCGCTGCGCCAGGTGGACGCCGTGGCCCGGCACGCGGCGCGCTGGGAGGTTTTCGACGTGGCGACGCTGACGCGGTACTTCACCACGCTGGATTTCTCCCTGGGGAGGCGTCAGCTCGCGGGAATAACGGCTTTTGCCCGGCGGGCGGCGGCCCGCGACGCCGTCCCAGCGGATGTGGACGTGCTGTTCGCCGGTGGATAGGCACGGGTGGATGGCACGGGCGGGTACGAACGGCCGAACGGGTACCGGCACGGGCGGGTACATATTTACGGTGCCGCACCGGTCGCCGTCCATCATGATGTGTCCCGCAGCCCACGGTGACACGGCGTTCTTTTCATAACGATATATTCCGTCATCGGCGACGGCTCGTTCCGTCTTTTCCGGCGCCGCCTCCGGAGGGGGTGCGTGGCCCTGCTGGTCAGGACCGGGGCGTGGCCTGCTGGTCAGAACCGGAGAGCGGCTCCACCGACGGACAGGGCACCGTGGATGCCGGGCCAGGAGTTCGCGCGGGCTGGCGTTCGCGCCGCTCGGTGCGCTCGAACAGCCAGGATCTCGCGTGTGGGCGCATCCGGACACAATCAGCCTGGCCATCGGCAGAGCCGCCTGCGGGCGGCTCGCGTGGGCGCCTCCGGGCACCCGCGCGTCCCGCCATCGGCGGCCTGCTCCGGGCACCTTGCGCGTGGGCGCACGCGGACATGGCGCTGCCGGGGCCGCCCCGGAACAGGCGGCCGGCCGGCCTCGCGGGTGGGTGCACGCGGACATAGCCCTTATGGGCCCCCACCGGCCCCTGGGCCCCGCAGGCCCGATGGGCGCGGCGCCGTGGACACCCCGCTGGCACGGGTGGGCCGGCCGCGGGCCGGTACGACGACCGACGTCGGAGCCGTCGCCTCGGGTGGCCGAAGGTTACCGGCAGCCGTCATCGGTGTTGCCGCCGGCCGGACATCGATGACAATCCACGCACAGTCCTTCCGCATCGTTTCGCGATTATGAACAGGTGTGATTGTGGGTGTCCGGTGGCGATGACCACCCTCCCTTTGCAGACGGCTGTCCTCCTTTTGGGGGATTCGCTGGGGGGCTAGCTCCGGAAACCATCCTGAATGACGATGGGCGGGTGGTACCGGCACGGCGTAGAACGTCGGATATGGACGGAGAGCCGGGTGCGCAGGATGCCGTCCGCGTCGTGGTGGCCGACGATGCCGACGGCGTACGCGATCTCGTTTGTCTCCTGTTGGACATGGAGCCCGATTTCGTGATCGTCGGCCGGGCCAGGGACGGGGCCGAGGCAATTGAGATCGTGGCGCGCACCGACCCCGACCTCGTCCTACTCGACGTCGCCATGCCCATCATGGACGGCCTCGCGGCGTTACCCGTGATTCGCCGGACGGCGCCCCGGGCCCGGGTCGTCATCTTCACCGGTTTCTCCGAGCGGGCTCTTGGCGAACAGGCCTCGGCGCTCGGCGCGCACGCCCTGATCGAGAAGGGGCTCGCCGTTGACAGCCTGGTCGACCGCCTGCGGGACGTGTGCGGACGCGCTCCGGTCCGGACCGTCGCGAGCCGGCCGGCCCAGAGCTGAACCATCGACCGGCCCGGGAGCCGGCCCGAGCCGGCCCAGAACGCGCCCCCGGCCCAGGGTGCGCCCTCGGCCCAGCGGGCGGCCGGGCTGACCGGTCCCGCATCGGGCCGTCGACCGGCCGCGGCTCGCACGAGGCCCGCTGTCGCTGTCAGACGGCGCTCCCGTGCCGAGCCGGCTGGCCGGTCCCGCGCCGGAGCGTGGCCTGGCCGCGGCTTGCGTGAGGCTCGGCCGCGGCTCGCGTGAGGTCGTAGGGTGAGGCCCGCCGTCGGTGCCCAGGTGGCGTTCCCGCGCCGGGCCATCGGCATCACCGTCCGGCCGCGACCCGTCCGGCCGGTCGATCTGTTTATTGCCGTTGGCCTGTTTATCCACCGGTCCACTGAACAATGAAATCGGGACGGGTCCGCCGGCCGTCATCCATCCAAATTTTGAACGCTCCGTAATTTTATCCTGCTGCTGGGTGCATTCGCTGTCTTACGGGCGTCCGATGTGAAAGCATGGGCCCGTGACCGCGCGCCCGGATCTCCGTCTGACCGGTTCAGGCATGACGGGTTTCGGCTCGGGTCCCGCGTGGGCCGGCTTCACATCCGCCGGCCGCGCCTCGGCGGACTCCGCGGCCCTGGTCGACTTCGGGCTGGTCGCGCGCCTGCATGTCGACCTGCTCAGGGTCGCCAGCGCGGTCTGTCCGCGCCACATCTGACCTTTCCGCCGCTGACCTTTCCGCCGCGCCACCGCATCCTGTCGACATGTTGATGTTGTCGGCCTGTTGTCGGCGCACCCGCACACGGTTGCGAGAGATTCGATGACGACCCCCGCACGTTCCCGTTCCGCGCGCCCGTCCCGTCCGAAGGGGCAGGGCCAGTGGGCGCTCGGCCACCTGGAGCCCCTCAACCCCAACGAGCGGATGAAGAAGGACCAGGATGGCCTGGCCGTCCGGGACCGGATCCTCAACCGCTACCCCTACACGGGCTTCGCCGGCATCGACCCGCAGGACCTTCGGGGGCGGTTCCGCTGGTGGGGGCTGTACACCCAGCGCAGGGAGGGCATCGACGGCGGCAAGACGGCCGTCCTGGAGCCCGAGGATCTCGACGCGCCGTTCTTCATGCAGCGCATCCGCCTCGACGGCGGCCGGCTGACCAGCGACCAGCTCCGCGTCATCGCCGGGATCTCCACCCGCTACGGGCGGGACGTCGCCGACGTCACCGACCGGCAGAACATCCAGCTGCACTGGATCCGCATCGAGGACGTGCCGGCGATCTGGGCGGCGCTGGAGGGCGCCGGGATGACGACGGCCGAGGCGTGCGGTGACACCCCCCGCGTCATTCTCGGCTGCCCGCTGGCCGGCGTCGACGGCGACGAGGTCATCGACGCCACCCCGGCGATCGAGGAGACCGTCCGGCGGTACGTGGGCGACGAGTCCCTGAGCAACCTGCCGCGCAAGTTCAAAAGCGCCATCTCCGGCTGCGCCGACCACTGCACGCTGCACGAGATCAACGACATCGCGTTCGTCGGGGTCGTCCACCCCGAGCTCGGTGCCGGCTACGACCTGTGGGTCGGCGGCGGCCTGTCGACCAACCCGAAGCTGGGGGTCAGGCTCGGCACCTTCGTGGCTCCCGAGCGGGTCGCCGAGGTCTGGCACGCTGTGGCCAGCCTGTTCCGGGACTACGGCTACCGGCGGATGCGCACCCGGGCCCGGCTGAAGTTCCTGGTCGCCGACATGGGCCCCGAGTGGGTCCGCGCCACCCTGGAGAAGGAGTATCTGACCGCGGCGCTGCCCGACGGCCCGCCGCCGGCGCCGCCGCGTAACGAGGGACGCGACCACATCGGCGTCCACCGGCAGCGCGACGGCCGGTTCGCGGTCGGCTTCGCACCCCGCGCCGGGCGGCTGACCGGCACCACACTGGCCGCGGTCGCGGACCTCTCCGACCGTTTCGCCGCCGGCCGCATCCGGGCGACGACCACGCAGAAGCTGGTCATCCTCGACGTCGATCCGGCCCGGGCCGACGAGCTGGAGGCCGAGCTCACCGCACTCGACCTGGTCGTGCGGCCGAGCGTGTTCCGGCGCGGCACCATGGCCTGCACCGGTATCGAGTTCTGCAAGCTCGCCATCGTCGAGACCAAGGGGAAGGCCGGTTCGCTGATCGACGAGCTCGAGCGCCGCCTGCCGGACTTCGACGAGCCGATCGGCATCCACGTCAACGGATGCCCCAACGCGTGCGCGCGTTTCCAGGTCGCCGACATCGGGCTCAAGGGCTCCCTGGTGCCGGACGCCTCCGGGGAGCTCGTCGAGGGGTTCCAGATCCACCTTGGCGGTCATCTCGGCACCCGGTCGCGGCTCGGCCGGAAGCCCCGGGGGCTGAAGGTCACCTCCGCCGGGGTCGTCGACTACGTCGACGGCCTGCTGCGAGCCTACTCCGCGGGCCGCGGCGAGGGCGAGTCCTTCGCGGACTGGGTGGAACGGGTGGACGAGTCCGCGCTCTTCGTCGCGTCCGTACGAGCCGGTGCCGGCGCGGCCGGCGGGGCCGCTTCGGCGGCGGGCGTGGACGCGCCGGGCGAGCGCCACGGCGGCGGCTGATGGCCGGCGCGCACTCGGTCCCGTTCTACTGCCCGTACTGCGGCGAGGAGGACCTCGTCCCCTACCTGCCGCCCGAGACGGCCGGGGACGCCGCCGCCGGTTCCGGCCACGGCCAGTGGTCGTGCGGAAGCTGCCGGCGGGCGTTCCGGCTCAGCATGACCGCGCTCGCGGTCGCGGTGCCACCGCTTTCCGCCGGCATTGCTGCCGGTACCGTCCAGTCCTCTGCGCGGGGAGAAGACGCAGCTACGCGGGGGGAACAAGCAGCCGCGGCGGCGGCCGTGGCAGTGGAGGAGAGACGTTGATGAACGCCACGTTGCGGGCCCGGGCCCTACGCGCCGGTGACGAACTGGAGGGCGCGCCGGCCGAGGAGATCCTGGGCTGGGCGGTGGAGCAGTTCGGCAGCGGGCTTGTCGTCGCCGCGTCCATGGCCGAAGCGGTGCTCGTCGACATGCTCTCCCGGATCCGGCTGGACGTTCCGGTGGTGTTCATCGACACCGGCTACCACTTCGCCGAGACGATCGGCACCCGGGACGCGGTCCGGCACCGTTACGACCTGCCGCTGATCAGCGTCGCTCCGCAGCTCACCGTGGCCGGTCAGGACGCCGTGCACGGGCCGAGGCTGTTCGAGCGCGACCCGGACCAGTGCTGCCGCATGCGCAAGGTCGTGCCGCTGGACCGGGCGCTCGCCCCCTACCAGGCGTGGGCGGCGGGCTCGCGCCGGGCCGAGAGCGCCGGCCGTAAGAACCTGCCGGCCGTGGGCTGGGACGAACGCCGCGGCAAAGTGAAGATCCACCCGCTGGCGGCCTGGACGGACGAGGACGTCGAGCGCTACGTCCAGGAGCACGGCGTCATCGTCAACCCGTTGCTCTCCGACGGTTACGACTCGGTCGGCTGCTGGCCGTGCACCGAACGCGGCCAGGGCCGCGCCGGCCGCTGGACCGGCTCAACCAAAACCGAATGCGGCATCCACTGAGCCCTTCTTCCTCCGATCCTGTGACCGGTCGAGGCGCTCCGTGGTAGTCGAGCGATACCGCCTGCCTTGTATGTGGATCATAATTAGCCGCTGATCGAACCAATGCTGTGGATTGCTGATGCGGTTGCCCCTGGAACCTGATGGCTGGAAGCCGACGTCTGGAACCTGATGGCTGGAAGCCGTCGACGCCGGTCATGGCGGGAGCCGTAGGTGGAAACCGTTGTCGCGGTAGCCTTTTTCACCTACGGCTTCCGCGGCTGTAGGTGAAAAACGTTGTGGGTACGACGGTTGTCACCTACGGGTTCGGTCGGGTTCGACCGCGGGTGCGGCGTGCGCGTGGGCGGTAGCGTCGCAGGGATGAACGAGGGTCAGGGCGCGGGGGAGGCCACGGGGGACGTCACGGCGCGGGGCGCGGGGGAGGTCTGGCTGGTCGGGGCGGGGCCCGGCGATCCGGGGCTGCTCACCGTTCGTGGCCGGGAACTGCTTGCCGCGGCCGACGTGGTCGTCACCGACCGCCTGGTGTCCACCGATGTGCTCGGGTATGCCCGGCCTGAAGCGGAGATCATCTACAGCGGCAAGAGTGCCGGCGCGCTCACCCGCAGCCAGGAGGACATCAACGGCCTGCTGGTCGAACAGGCGCTCGCGGGCCGCACGGTCGTCCGGCTCAAGGGCGGGGATCCGTTCCTGCTCGGCCGTGGCGGCGAGGAGGCGGAGGCATGCCGGCTGGCGGGGGTGCGGTGCACGGTCGTCCCGGGGGTGACCTCGGCGTTCGCGGCCCCCGCGTATGCCGGTATTCCGGTCACCCACCGTGGTGTCGCGCAGGACGTCGCGGTCGTCTCCGGTCATCTGCCACCCGGGCATCCCGGCTCCACCGTCGACTGGGCGGCGCTCGGCGCGTCCCGGATGACCATCGTCGTGCTGATGGGGGTCGCCAGGCTCGCCGACGTCACCGCGGCCCTCATCAACGGCGGGCGGTCACCCGACACGCCTGTCGCGGTGATCGAACGCGCCACCACGCCGGCGCAACGGGTCGTGCGCGGCACTCTCGACACGGTCGTGGTCGACGCGGTCGCGCGGGGCGTGCGATCACCAGCCGTCGTGGTGATCGGCGACGTCGCGGCCCGCCACGACGCGGCACCCCGAATCCTCTCGTGGCCGGACGGCGGCAACCATGGTCCCGGCCCCAGCGATACCGGCGGCAACGGCAGCGGCAATGGCAGCGGCA
>NZ_CAKKTL010000052.1:3422-7919 GCF_920664355.1 Protofrankia sp. CiP1_Cm_nod2 | reverse complement strand
TGATGGCGGTGATACCAACAGCGCCAGCGTGGGCACCAACACCAACACCAACAGCGGCAGCGATGGCGATGGCAGTTACGACAGTGCCATCGTGGGCACCAGCACCAGCACCAGCACCAGCACCAGCAGTGGCAGTGGCAGTGGCAGTGGCAACGGTGACAGTCGCGAGAGCGCCAGCGATATCGCGAGCGACGGCGTGAGCTCGGGCGACACCGTCAGGCCTGGCGGCGCCGACAACTCGCCAGGCCGGGCAACGGTGAGATCGCACTCCTGGGCGGGACCGCGCCCCCGGAATGGAGCCGGCTCCGGCGACGGCCCTGGCGACAGCCCCGGCGACGGCCCTGGCGGCGTCGACAGGTCCGGCGGTGTTGACAGTCACGGTCTTACGAATGGTTACGATGATCCGCGCGGATCCGTCACCGGCTCGCCGGCTGTGGACGCCGACCGTCCGCTGGCGGGAGTCCGGGTGCTCGTCCCGCGGACAAGGCCGCGTCCCGGGCTGCTGGCCGCCCGGTTACGCGCGCTCGGCGCGGACGCCGTGGAGAGTGTCGTCTCGCGTCCCGGGCCGGTGGCCGCCCCGGCACCGCTGCTGGCGGCGCTCGCCGGCGCGGACGCGCTGGTGCTGGCGGGCGTCGCGGAGGTCGCGGCGGTGGTCACACTGCTGCGTCGGGCCGGCCGCGACGTCCGGGCGCTTGCCGGGCTCGTGCTGATGGCCGCCGACGCCGAGGCGGAGGTCTCGTTGGAGGCCCTTGGGCTGTCCTGCGCCCGGCTGCCCGTCAGCGCTGATGGCCCGGAGCGCGCCAACACACACAGTGCGCGGACGCGGGCTGCGGAGCCCACCGACGCGCAGGATGCGGTGTCTGCGGTGATGGGCGGCAGCGTCCGCGTGGTGGTGTGCGCGTCCGCGCCGCCGCCCGCCGGAGCGGAAACGGTGCGTCGGATCAGCCTCCTGACCGATGTCGTCGCCGAACCCGACCCGCGGATCGTCGAGGAGATCCGGCACGGCGACCTGCACGCGGTGGCGTTCGCGTCGTCGACCGCGGCCCGCGCGACCGTCGCGCTGTACGGCCCCCTACCGGACGGGATCATGGTGGCCGCGATAGGACGGCGTACCGTCGCGGCCTGTCAGCACGCCGGCATCCGGGTGGACGCGGTGGCGACCGAGCCCGGCATCCATCCGCTGGCCGCGGCGGTGGCCGATGCCGTCACCAGAGCCCGCTCGTCCGAAACGCCGGTCGGCCAACACGCGTCCGCCCCGAAACCCGCCAAAAGCTGATGATCGAACACTCTCGGATCACGCGAACGAGGGGATGAACGGTCGCTGTGGCAGCCGTTTTCACTCTCGTTCTCTTGACTGGGACGAGAGGGGGCGGGTGATTGTCCGAATGGTGATCGGGAGACCGTTCGGGGCGAGAGCCCGTTCGAGGTGGGCGCGAGGCCGGTGTGGGCGCGCTGGTGCCTGCCACCGGTTGTCATCAGGTCCACCGGTTGTCATCAGGCGTCGTCGGGGGCCATTCGGTCAGGGCTCGTCCGGGGCGAAGGCATGGCCGGTGCAGGCATGGCCGGTAAGGGCGTCGTCGATGCGGGCGGTGACAGCGGTCAGCACACCGGGATGCAGCCCGAGTGGCGCGGTCAGCGTCCAGCGGGTGTGCGGGAAGCGCTCCCGGGCCCGGGTGAGGGCGGCCGGGATGTCCCGCGACGTGTGGCTGCCGTCGAACAGGAAGAAAGGGTGGGCCACGATCTCGGTGCAGCCGGCGGCGGCCAGGCTGGCGTAGCCGGCCATGATGTCGGGCTGGACCACGTCCAGGAAGGCCGGCTCCACCGCGTGCCAGTGGATCTGATGGTGACCACCCGTCACGCCAGGATCGGCCTCGGCGGGCGGGGTCTTGAGCCCGCCCGCCGAGGTCTCGAACTCGTCGGATATGGCACCGGTTACCGGATCAGGCGTGGTGTCCGTCCCGCGTCCGGAAGCACCGGAAGCACCGGACGGGCTGGAAGTGGTGGGCGGGCTGGAAGCATCGGGCGGGCTGGAAATGGTGGGCGGGCTGGAAGCGGCGGACGGATAGGACGGGCCGGGCACAGGGGCTGTCTCCCGCCCGAGTGGGGAAGCCGCTCCCCGCCTGAGCGCGCGGGCCACGGCCTGACCGGGCGCGGGGGGTGTGACCTGGCCGGATGCGGGAGCTGGGGGACGGCCGGACGCGGCAAGCGCGGCGCCGGGCCCAGCGGGTGTGGCGCCGGGTACGGGGGGTGTGGCGCTGGGTGCAGCGGGTGTGGTACCGGGTACGGGGGGTGTGGCGCGGGTGGCCCAGCCGGATGTGGTGAGCAGGCGAGCGACCTCGCGGACGGTCGCGTTCGCCTCGTCCCGCCGTGAGCCGTGCCCGATCACCAGTAGACCCCGCATACCCACCAGTCTGCGCCGGCGGTGCGCCCATCGGGTAATGCCGCGTTCGTCGGGGCACACGGTCACACTGCCGCCGGCTGGCCCGACGGCAACAGCCCGTTCGTCGCGGTGTGGCCTGTTGGCGTGAAGAGTGGCCTGTTGGCGTGAAGAGCGGTCCCGCCGGATGGCTCGCCGTCGGCGATGGTGAGTTCGCTCGTCAGCCGGATGGGTGGCAGCGCCGTCGGAGAGCGCTCGTCCGGACGCTGGGCCCGTTGTCGGGCCCAGCCGCGCGCGGGCCCAGCTGGACAGCGTTTCGGGCAAAACCCTGGTTCAGCCGGAACCCGGGGAGGGACGTCGCCGTCGCGGGGTACTTGTCCGGGGCGGCGAGTCGTTTCGGATTCGGCCACATGGTGCCGAGCCGAACAGCACCAAATAATTTCAAACAACTTTGAACAACACAAGACAATGTAGAACAATATTGGACGACACCTTCGGGCAACGCGGAAGCCGGGCGCGGGGAATGGGGAATTACGGATGTCGCGGCCGGTGCATGTCGAGGGCCCGGTCAGGGCGCCCGAGCCGTCAGGGCGCCCGGGCGTCACGAGGCGGCCGGACACCCTGGAGGGGTCCCTGGTGCCCGGGCTGTCAGGGTGCCCGGGCGTCCCGGGTGGTGCTTCGGGGTGTCAGCCGGCGGGGCCGTCGTCGGAGCTGTGGCCCGGGAAGACCTTGGCGGACGGGTCGATGACTGGTGCCGCGTTGTTCACCGCGGTCGCGACCTCACCGAAACCGGTGGCGATCAGACGTACCTTGCCCGGGTACTCGGTGATGTCGCCGGCGGCGAAGATCCGCTCGACGCCGGTCGCCATGGTCGTGTCCACCACGATGTGACGCTTCTCGACGGTCAGGTTCCAGCGGGTCAGGGGGCCGAGGTCGGCGGTGAACCCGAGGGCGGCGACGATCGCCTGGGCCGGGCGGACCTGGCGGTCGCCGGACTTGTTGTTCAGCAGTTCGACCTTCTCCACCTGGCTGTCCCCGTGGATGGTCGCGACCTCGGTGTGCGTGAGCACCTCGACGCTGGAGGCCAGCACCTTCTCGACGGTGTGCGCGTGCGCGCGGAACCGGTCCCGCCGGTGGACGAGGACCACCGACCGGGCCAGCGGCTCCAGGGCGAGCGCCCAGTCGAAGGCGCTGTCACCCCCGCCGACGATGACGACGTCGGCGTTGGCGTAGACGTCCAGTTTCGGGACGAAGTAGACCAGGCCACGGCCGAGATGGTCGCTGCCGACGGGTAGCGGGCGCGGCGTGAACGTCCCGAGCCCGCCGGTGATGACGACGGCCTTCGCCCGCACCCGCGTGCCCTGCGCGCTGGTGACCACGACGGCATCGGCCTCGTGGGCCAGTTCGGTCGCCTGCTGGCCGAGCAGGTAGCTGGGGGAGAACGCGCCGGCCTGGGCGACGAGGGCGGCGATGAGCTCCCGGCCCCGCACCGCGGGGAACCCGGCTACATCGTAGATCACCTTTTCCGGGTACATCGCGGTGACCTGGCCGCCGGCTTCGGGCAGCGAGTCCATCACCGTCACGGACATCCCGCGGAATCCGGCGTAGTAGGCGCCGAAGAGGCCGGCCGGGCCGGCGCCGATGATCAACATGTCGGTGTCGACATCCACCGATGCCGAGCCGTCAGGGCCAGTAGTGGTCAGTGCGTCCACATGCGACTCCTGGTGCCATGTGGCCGTGACCGGACCGGATATGCGGGTCCGGACAGCGCCACTGGAAGAATTTTTTACCCATCCTGCCGCATCGCAGAGTGAGGTGCCCCGACACGTGCGTCGACGTCGGCGCGGCACGTGCGCATTCACGGTGGTGTTTCCCTGTTGACGGTTGTGGTCCGGATATTCCGGCAGGGCGGGCGAAACCAGGAGGAAACTGGTCGTGTCATCAGTTGGGCGGGCCGCCGGATAATCCGGCCTGGTGCCGGGCGCTTACTGTTGGAAACCCGATCACGTCTTCCTGGCCCGCTGGCCGGCACCGAAAAAATCTCCGGTCCGTGCCGGGCGGCGATCCGGTCGACGGTCCCGTTGGCCCGGCTCGGTGGCCGTGGCGCGTGGTGGGCAGGA
>NZ_CAKKTL010000052.1:0-2918 GCF_920664355.1 Protofrankia sp. CiP1_Cm_nod2 | reverse complement strand
CGGCAGCCCCGGAAACAGCGGCAGCGGGAACAACGGCAGTCGCGGGCACACCGGTGGCCGGCGACCAGGAGACCGCGTCCGTGCTCGCGCACGCCGCGGACGGCGGGCGGATCACCGCCGACGAGGCGCTGCTGCTGTACACCAGGGCGCCGCTGCACGCGCTCGGACGGGCCGCCGACGCCGTCCGCCGCCGCCGCTTCCCGGACGACATCGTCACCTACATCATCGACAGGAACATCAACTACACGAACGTGTGCGTGACCGCCTGCCGGTTCTGCGCGTTCTACCGGGCGCCCGGCCACAAGGAGGGCTGGGTCCGCGACGTCGACGACATCCTCGCCAGATGCGGCGAGGCCGTCGAGCTGGGCGCGACCCAGATCATGCTCCAGGGCGGCCACCATCCCGGCTTCGGTATCGAGTGGTACGAGAACACCTTCGCCGCGATCAAGCGGGCCTACCCGCGGCTGGCCCTGCACTCGCTGGGCGCCAGCGAGGTCGTCCACATCGCCCGGACGTCCGGGCTGAGCTTCTCCGAGGTCATTGTCCGGCTGCGGGACGCCGGGCTCGACAGCTTCGCCGGCGCGGGCGCGGAGATCCTCACCGAGCGTCCCCGGCACGCGATCGCCCCGCTGAAGGAGCCCGGGCACGTGTGGCTGTCGGTGATGGAGACCGCCCACGGCCTCGGCCTCGAGTCGACCGCGACGTTCATGATGGGCACCGGGGAGACCAACGCCGAGCGCATCGAGCACCTGCGGATGATCCGTGACGTGCAGGACCGCACCGGTGGCTTCCGGTCGTTCATCCCGTGGACCTACCAGCCGGAGAACAACCACCTGCGCGGACGCACGCAGGCGTCGACCATCGAGTACCTGCGGCTGGTGGCGGTGGCCCGGCTGTTCTTCGACAACATCGCGCACCTGCAGGGCTCGTGGCTGACGACCGGCAAGGAGGTCGGCCAGCTCACCCTGCACATGGGCGCGGACGATCTGGGCTCGGTCATGCTGGAGGAGAACGTGGTCTCCTCGGCCGGCGCCCGGCACCGGACCAACCGGAGCGAGCTCATCCATCTCATCCGCGCGGCCGACCGGATCCCGGCGCAGCGCGACACCCTCTACCGGCACCTGGCCGTGCACCGCGATCCCGCACAGGACCCCGTGGACGACCGGGTGGCCTCGCACTTCTCCTCGACCGCCCTGCCGATCGTCGCCACCACATAGGCCGTCCCGCGGACGACAGGCCGTCCCGGACGACTAGAGCGCCGGCCAGGTAGCCATACGTATCCCTCCTGAACGGTGGCATGCTTCGATGGACGTCGGCCACCGGAGAAGATCGGCGTAATTTTGTCGTTGTGTACGCTTTTGCGGCCAAAAAGCGTACACAACGACAAACTCTTCTGGATCATGGCCTGTGCGGGTGGTCGTGGATGGGATCCGCGCGCTACTTGACCGGCGCTCTGGGCCGTCCCGAACGGGCAGTTCCCGAACGAAGCATCCCCGAGCCGGGCCGGGCCGAGCCGAGCCGGGCCGAGCCGGGCCGGACGGACCGTCCACCGAGCGGCTGGGAGAGCACGCGAGAGGACGGTGGCGTGCCCCGTGCCCCGTGCCCCGTGCCCCGTGCCCCGCGGCCCGCGCGCCCGCGGTTCCGGAGGTCACGGCTCCGTTCGCGGGCCCGCTCCCGGCGCCTGGCGGGGCGGGGGGATGGTGGCTGTCCGCGCACCTGGGCGGGAGGGGGCGGCTAGCCTGTCGGAGTGACCGCGCCCGCTGGCCCGCCTACCGGGCCGCCCACCGGACCGAAGATCGAACTGCATGTTCACCTGGAGGGCACGGTCCGTCCGGCGACCCTGCTGGCGATGGCCCGGCGTAACGGGCAGGCGCTGCCGGCCACGACGGTCGAGGAGCTCACCGAGCTGTACCGCTTCCGGGACTTCGACCACTTCATCGAGGTCTGGGTCCTCACCACACATGTGATGCGCACCGCCGAGGACTTCCGCCAGGTCGTCGTCGACTACGCCGCCGAGGCATCCGCGCACGGCGCGGTCTACGTGGAGGGGATCTTCTCCCCGTGGTTCCGCGTCCGGCGCGGGATCTCCTGGGAGGAGATCTTCAACGGCTACGCCGACGGGGTGGCCGAGGCCCGCGAACGGTTCGGCCTGCCCATGGGCCTCACTCCCGACATCGACCGTGTCCTGCCGCCGGAGGAGGCCTGCGAGGTGGCCCGCCAGGCGGTCCGGTTCCGCGACCGGGGGATCGTCGGCCTGGGGCTGGGCGGACCGGAGGCCGGCCACCCGCCCGAACCGTACGCGCGGGCGTTCGCCATCGCCGCCGACGGCGGGCTGGCCGCCGTCCCGCACGCGGGGGAGAGCGGCGGGCCGGCCTCGATCCGCGGCGCGTTGGACGCCCTGGGCGCGCGCCGCATCCGGCACGGCATCCGAGCCCTGGACGATCCCGGCCTCGTAGCCGATCTTGTCGAGCGGGATGTCGTCCTGGACGTCTGCCCGGTGTCCAACCTGCGGACGCGCTCAGCGGCGGATCTTGCCGGGCATCCGCTGCCCGCGCTGGTCGAGGCGGGGGTGCGCTGCTCGCTGGCCACCGACGACCCGGCTATGTTCGACACCGATCTCGGCCGTGAGCACGCGGTGGCCGCGGCACTGGGCGTGTCCGCCCGTGGCCTGTACGAGGCCGGCGTCGCCGGCGCGCTGTGCGACGACGCGACGCGGCAGCGGCTGGCGGCGATCGGCACCGGCACCGACTGGGACGCCGTGCGGGCGGCGCTGGCCACGGCCGCCCGCACGGATCCGCTGGCTGCCGGTATCGCCGCGGCCGCCTCCTTCCCGCCCGCCACCGCGGCCGTGCCGGCGGCCGTGCCGAGCTCTGGGCCCGTCGGCGGTGCCGGAACCGCGACGGTGCCGCGGTGAGCTC
>NZ_CAKKTL010000051.1:0-27315 GCF_920664355.1 Protofrankia sp. CiP1_Cm_nod2 | reverse complement strand
GCCGTCGGCCGAGGCGGCGCTGCACGCGCGGCTCGCCGAGGCCGCCGGCGCGGGGGCGGTCGTGCACGTCCACACGGTCGTGTCGGTGCGGGCCGCCGAACGCTGGCCGGGCGGCGTCGAGCTCGAGGGCCTGGAGATGCTCAAGGCGCTGGGACGTGGCGCCGACGGCGACCGCGTCCGCATCCCGGTGGTGGGCAACAGCCAGGAGATGACCGGCCTCGGCGACCGGATGGCGGCGCTGCGGGATCCGCGGACCCCGGCCATCCTGATCGCCCGGCACGGCCTGTATGCCTGGGGGGAGGATCTCGGTGCGGCGCGGCGGCACACCGAGGCCGTCCAGTGGCTGCTGGAGTGGGCACTCAGTGACAGATAAGCATTTATCACCCTTATTGAAGAAAATCAAGAAAAGTTGCGTGATTTAAGTCACAGTATGGGTGATGTTGACGATCTCGTGACCGGCGTGTGAAAGTCAATACCGTGTATATCCCGGTGGTGCTCGTGGGGCGAGCCCATATTGATTTCGCCGGGGTGAGTTCGGCCATCTGTACGGCTTCCTGAGCCTGTCCCGCCCCGCCCCTGTCTTCCGGTCCGGATCCGGTACGGTTCGTGCCGAACGTTCCATATATATGGACAAATGGTCGGTGGATCCGCCCGACAGGTGTATTCACGCCCACGAGATGAGGTGCAAGCCGTGTCCCGTCGACTCTTCACGTCGGAATCTGTTACCGAAGGACATCCCGACAAGCTCGCCGACCAGATCAGCGACGCCGTTCTCGACGCTTTCCTCGCTGGTGACCCGCGGTCCCACGTCGCTGTCGAGACCCTGCTGACGACCGGCCTGGTGCACGTTGCCGGCGAGGTCACCTCCGAGATCTACGTCGATATTCCGAGCGTCGTCCGCAACAAGCTCATCGAGATCGGCTACGACTCGTCCGCCAAGGGGTTCGACGGGTCGACGTGTGGGGTGACCGTTTCGATCGGCTCCCAGTCGCCCGACATCGCCCAGGGTGTCGAGAACGCCTACGAGGCCCGGGTGGAAGGTGAACAGGACGAGCTCGGCCGGCAGGGCGCCGGCGACCAGGGCCTGATGTTCGGCTACGCCACGGACGAGACCCCGGAACGGCTGCCGCTGCCGATCACGCTCGCGCACCGGCTGGCCCAGCGGCTCGCCCAGGTCCGCCGCGACGGCTCCGTGCCCTACCTGCGCCCGGACGGCAAGACCCAGGTGACCATCGAGTACGACGGCGACCGGCCGGTCCGGCTGGACACCGTCGTCGTCTCCGCCCACCACGCCGCCGACATCGACCTGGAGCAGCAGCTCACCCCGGACATCCGGGCACTGGTGATCGAGCCGGAGCTCAAGCGGGTGGCCGAGCAGAACCTCGGTATCGAGGTGGACGGCTACCGGCTGCTGGTCAACCCGACCGGCCGCTTCGAGATCGGCGGCCCGCAGGGTGACGCGGGCCTGACCGGCCGGAAGATCATTATTGACACCTATGGCGGGTACGCCCGGCACGGCGGCGGTGCCTTCTCCGGCAAGGACCCGTCCAAGGTCGACCGTTCGGCCGCTTACGCCCTGCGTTGGGTGGCCAAGAACGTCGTGGCGAGCGGGCTCGCCCGCCGGGTCGAACTCCAGGTCGCCTACGCCATCGGCAAGGCCGAGCCGGTCGGCCTGTTCGTGGAGACCTTCGGCACCGAGCAGGTGCCGGTGGCCGCCATCGAACGGGCGGTCTCGACGGTCTTCGACCTCCGCCCGGCCGCGATCATCCGGGATCTGGACCTGCTGCGGCCCATCTACGCGCAGACCGCGAGCTACGGCCACTTCGGCCGGGAGCTCCCCGACTTCACCTGGGAGCGCACGGACCGAGTCGAACAACTACGAGCCGCCGTCAACTGACCGCGGTTCGTGCCTGCGGGCCTTGTCTGCCGGCAATGCCTCCGCGAAGTCCGTACGCCGTCGGGCCGGGGAGAAGCGGCGAAGTGTCCGCGTTCGAGAAGTCATGTAGTGGCAGGTTGTTCGTTGCCACCGGATAACCTGCCACTACGGCGTCCGCCGGGAGTTCTCCGGCCGAAAAATCCTGCTCGGCCCCGGTAGCGACTACTGACTGTCAGGGATCGTTGAAAACCGGATTTTTGATCACTGGATGACTGTCCCGGGATGTCCCATGGCGCCGACTTCCCGGTGTGTGTGCTGGTTTTCCGTGTCCGTACCCGGCTGGCTGGTCTGCCGATGGGCCGGGCTGTTCGGCGGGGGTTGCCTGGGGCCCGTTCCGTGGCGGCTGACCGTCGTCCCTCACGACGGACGGTTTGGGTATGGGGCGGAGATTCACGAGCTGGCCCGGAATATCCGCACGGTCGCCTGTCCGGGTGACGGCCTGCGGATCGGACGTGACCGGCTCTGACGGGGCTGGTCTGGATGCGGGATGCGGGCCTGAGGGAGGGAAAAGTCGGCGTAGAGCGCCCAGAAGCTGTGTGGGCGGGGCGTCCAGCAGGCGGTTGCACACGGCGTGCAGTGTGTTGATGGTGATGATTGCGGGGCCGATGATCGCGACTGTTCCGGGAATGGACGGTTCCAGCGCCAGTGCCAGCACGATGCTGGTGATCCCGTTCTGCTGGGACACGGCGAGGTGGACGCGGTCGGTACGGGGCAGCCGGGCGGTCAGCGCAAAACCCACCACTATCTGGGCGGCGAAGGCGGCAGCACCCAGCGCGATCCCGGCGCCGAGATCGATACCGCGGGCGAGGAGAAGACCCAGGGCCACGGCGGCACCGTAAAAGGCGATCTGGACGGCCCGTTCCACGACGGCCGCCCATTTCGGTGTCGCCGGCCGCATGAAAAGACCAGCGACGGCCAGACCAAGCATGAGAAAATACGAGACGGCGGCAGCGGCCACGGCGCCGACAGCGGCGACGGCGGTTGCCGTGCGTTTTTTCGCGGCCAACCAGACAAACCCGGCGGCCGCGACCAGCCCGGCGTTGTAGCCAAAATTCGTGAGAAAACCGACGAACCCGTCGGTGCCGCCGAAGGTGTCGGCGATCTGCGCCCGGTCGCTGCCGAGAGTGGGCCCCAGCGTCGTGGCCAGCGTCACCGTCAGTATGACGGTGACCGGATCGTCAAAGGACGACCAGGACGCCAGCACCGTCTTGGCGCGTTCCGACATCCTGGAGTTCTGCATGAACGCGGTCACGGACAGCGGATCTATCTGGGCTACTGCCACGGCCAGCAGGAAGAAGACCGGGTCCCCGAAGGCCAGGGAGAGAACGCCGCCGACGAGCGCGGCCTTGAGGACCACACCGACGGTGACCACCAGCAGGATCGTTCGCAGGTCCTTTCTGGCCACCCGTGAGATACCGCTGGTGCTGCCGTACAGGCCGATCGCGAGCAGGGTGGCTATGACGCCGAAGTAGAGCGAACTGTCAGTGATTTCGCGGATGTCGAGTACGACGGCGGCGACAACCCCGGCGAGGATGAAGGCCGTCAGTAGCAGCAGATGACCTGCTTCCCGGACAAGGAGCCGCATGGTTCACGCCTTCCCTCGCTGGCTGGCGGAGCCGGGGCGCCAGGCATCGTCACCCACGGCTGATGAGCATGAGAGGGAAGAGGAAGGCGAACGTGGCCACGGAAGATCGTTTCACTGGTGGGCAACCAGGCGGACTGCAATTTGGTTCATATATATCGACGAAGGCACCCGTGTGCATGACGATCCTCTCGATCCCCGTCGGGCAAGTCTAGCTGATGATCTTTCGTCAGACTACCCTTGTTCGTCGGCGATTTGGTGTGTCTTCCGGCGGAGCGTGTTCCTGGCGACCATGGCCCTTTACGCCCTTGCCTACGCCCTCGTCCACGCCCTCGCCTACGCCCTCGTCCGAGTCGTTGTCGGCCTGGCGCTGGCTCCCGGCATCTCGGGCTGTAGCCCTGATGCCGGTGACCTGGGTAAACGGCGTTGATCGGGACTGGCTTGCGTCATGATGGGTCTGGTTCCGGTCATTGGGAAGCGGCGGCACCCTTCCGCACACTACGATCGGTAACAGAATTCCTTGGTCGGCTTCGCCGGATACGCTGAATTCGTTGTCAGCCATGGCGGAGCCGCCAACCAGCGGGCTGGGGGGACCGGGTGGCAGGAAAGAAGACGGTTCGGTCCGTCGGCGCGAGCCGCTCCGGCGGACACGATGGCCGGCACCCCGACACCCAGGGTATCCCTCTCCACCCCGGCCAGGTCGCTCTGGAGGACTCCGGAATGGCCGAGGACATGACAACGACACGCACCTGTGTGGATGGCGCGCGGCTCGTGAGTCATTGGCGCGCGACGGACCCCGCCGCCCGGCGCGACGGCCTGGCCAACGGGGCCGCCGAGGACCGGGGCAACGACACGAGCCGGGGCGACGGCGCGGATCGGGGCGGCAGGATGAACCGGGGCGGCATCCACCCCGGGGCTGGTATCGCCGACACCGTGTCCAGCGCCATTCCCGACGGTATACCCGGCATCCCCACTTCCGGCATCACGGTCCCGGGCATCGCCGTTCCGGGTGTTGATGTCCCGGGCATCGCTTCGCCCGACATCGAGTCGGCCATGGTGGACCTGACCAGTGTCGATCTCGAAACGGTGGCCATGCTTGAGGACTCCGTGCTGTCCAGGTCGCTGCGCGCCGTTCTGCGGGATGTCGATCGTCCGGGGGTGGCGATCGCGAAGCACATGGTGAAGCTGTGAGCCCGCGGCGAGAACAACAGCCCGGTCCGGGCCGGCGCCCGGTCCCGTTCCGCGAGTTCATCGTGAAGCTGCACAGCCGGTGCAACCTCGCCTGCGACTACTGCTACGTCTACCGTTCTGTGGACCAGGGCTGGCGGGCCCAGCCCGCCGTGATGACGAGAGAGACAGCCCGTCTGACAGCCCGCCGGATCGCCGAGCACGCCCACACGCACGGTCTCCCGGACGTCCACGTGGTGTTCCACGGCGGCGAGCCGCTGCTCGCCGGCCCGGCGCTCATCACGGACGTGGTGACGATGATCCGGCGCGAGGCCGGCCCGGGAACGGATGTCCTGATCAGCGTCCAGACCAACGGCGTGCTGCTGGACGAGGCGTTCCTCGACGTTCTCGCTGCCCTGGACGTCGGCGTGAGCGTCAGCCTCGACGGCGCCCGTGCCGGGCACGACCGTCACCGGCGCTTCCGGGACGGCCGCGGCAGTTTCCAGGCCGTCGCCGACGCGTTGGGGCTGCTCGGGGCGTCCCGTCACCGGCGGCTTTTCCGGGGGCTGCTGTGCACGGTCGACCTCGACCAGGATCCGGTGGAAGTCCATCGCGCACTGTGCGCATTCCGGCCGCCGGTCATCGATTTCCTGCTGCCGCACGGGAACTGGTCGCACCGCCCGCCGGGCAGACCGGCGGACAGCACCTCGACGCCGTACGCCGACTGGCTCATCGCGGCGTTCGACGAATGGTATGACAGCCCCGCGCCGGA
The DNA here is from genome assembly GCF_920664355.1 of Protofrankia sp. CiP1_Cm_nod2. NCBI lineage: Bacteria > Bacillati > Actinomycetota > Actinomycetes > Frankiales > Frankiaceae > Protofrankia > Protofrankia sp. CiP1_Cm_nod2. The sequence goes on along the minus strand of NZ_CAKKTL010000051.1, from coordinate 21,858 downwards.
AACGACCGTCCGGATTTTCCAGGAAATCATGTTCCTGCTGCTCGGCTGGCCGAGCGACACCGAGACGGTCGGCCTTTCCCCGGCCGCGCTTGTGGTGGTGGAGACCGACGGCACGCTCGAACAGAGCGACGTGCTGAAATCCGCCTTCCCGGGAGCGGCCGCGACCGGTCGCAACGTGCGGGACCATTCCTTCGACGATGTTCTCAGGCATCCGGGTGTCGTCGAGCGTCAGCTCGGGCTCGCGGCCCTCGCCGGAACGTGCCTGCGCTGCGAGGTCGTGCGGGTCTGCGGGGGCGGTTTCTACCCGCACCGCTACCGGGCGGGAACAGGTTTCCGCAACCCCTCCGTCTACTGCCCGGACCTGCTGCGTCTCATCGGCCACATCCGACGCCGGCTGGTGGACGACGTCGCCGGCATCCGACGGATGGGACCGGCCGGGCCGGGAGCGGGCGGAGCGGAACGGGCCGTGCGGTGAGGACCCATCGGCTGGCCGCGGCCGACTTCGACGCGCTCGCCAGCGGTGCCGGCGACGCCGCAGCCATCGCCGCGTTACGCGGCGCCCAGCTCAGCCGGCGGCTGCTGCTCCTACGAGCGATCCGGGACGAGGTGGCCGCCCGGCACGGCGGCCGCGAGCCGCTCGAGTGCTTCCAGGACGGGCTCGCGCTGTTGGCCGCGGCCGCCCGGCGGTCGCGCCCCGCGGCCGACAGCGTCCTGGCGTATCCGATGGTCGGGATGTGGGGGACGCACTGCCTGCGCCGGCTGCGCGGACAGGCCGGGACTGTCCCCCTTGAGCAGGCCGGGACGGTCCCCCTGGAGGAGGCCGGGACGGTCCCCCTGGAGGAGGATCTCGGCTGTCTGGGCGGGATCGCGGTGGCGGCGGCGCTGCGGGCGGCGCACGCCGTCGACATCACGGTCCGGACCAGGGCGGGACAGCTCTTCCTGCCCACCTTCGGGCATCTGCGCATGCCTGGCGGCGCCGAGCGGGTACGGGTGCGCGCCGCGGCCGGCTCCCACCGGATCATCATCACCGGGGACGGCCTCCGGGCCGAGGTGGACATCGGTGACGCGGACACCGGCGGCGTGGTCGTCAGCCGCCCGGAGGCCGGCGGCGCTGGCTCCGGTGGTGCGGGCGCCAACGAAGCGGTCGCTGGCGCTCCGGGAAGCGGCGGCGTGGACGCCGACGCAGCGGGAGGCGGATGCTGGTTCCCGCTGCGCCGGCTGCGCAGCACCGCGGAGGGCCGTCGTCTCGAGGTGGCGCTCGACGATGCCGATCCCTACCGGCGCTTCGGCGCACTCCAGGTCCGTGACGGACTGGAGGATCATGAGGTCGCCCGCTGGCAGATGCTCCTCGACGAGGCATGGGCGCTGCTCGTCCGCCATCATCCACAGCGCGCGGACGCCGTCCGCGCGGGGCTCACCGTGTTCGTCCCACTGCTGGACGCCCGGGCGGGGCATGCCGTCTCCGCCACCTCCGTGGACGCCTTCGGAGCTGTCTGTCTGATCACCCCCACCAGCGCGGCCGCGCTGGCCACCGATCTGCTGCACGAGTTCCAGCACACCAAGCTGTACGCGCTCATGGACATCCTGCCCCTGTTGGAAGATCGGCAGGATCGTCGCGAGAAGATCTATTACGCGGGCTGGCGGCCGGACCCGCGTCCCGTTACCGGGCTGTTCCAGGGGGCCTACGCTTTTCTCGGGCTGCTGGAGTTCTGGAACGTCCAGCGCCGCAGCGGTGGCGCGCGCACGCGCCGGATCGCGGAGTTCGAGTTCGTCCGCTGCCGGGAGGCGGTGGCCGCCGCCGTGGACACGTTGCGCTCCTCCCGGGTGCTGACCGCGCTGGGCCGGCGTTTCGTCGAGGGCATGGCGCACGCCCTGCGCCGCTGGGAGGAGCTGCCCGTCGACGACGCGGTGGCGGCGCGGGCACGGGATATGGCCGTGGACCATCGGGCGATGTGGCGGCTGTCGCACCTGAGCCCGGACGACGGCCAGCTACGGCGGTGGGCGGACGCCTGGTCGGCGGGCCGGCCCTGCCCGCGCGAGCCACCAGCCGTGGAGGTGGTCGCCGGCAGCCAGGAGCGCGCGGAAACCAGGCGCGGCGTACTTGTCCGGCGCTGGCTGGACGATCCGGAGGCTTTCCAGGCTGTCGACGCGGTCCTTGAGAGCGCCGGCACGGCCGGCGTCGCCGGCCTCGACATGATCGCTGACATCGCTCTGGTGAGCGGCTACTACGCGCGTGCCGCCGAGCTGTACAAGGCGCATCTGGCCAGGTGGCCAGGTGGCGCCACCTCTTGGGCGGGGCTCGCGGTGGCCCGCGGGTACGCCGTCACACCGGCGGTCGCCGCGCTCACCTCTCACCCGGAGACCGTTCGGGCACTGTATGTCTTCCTGCGTGCGACGCCGGGTACTACGACCGATCCGGACGTCCTCGCCGCCTGGATGAGTACTGCCGCCTGGATCGTCACGGCGACCAGTCCAGGCCCCGGCGCAGACTTTCCACCAGCGTCCGGATTCGGTCGTCGGCCTGCGCGACCTGGTCCTGGAAGAGGGTAACGCCGACGACGTACCGGCCCAGGGCGACCGGATGGTGGTACAGCGCCCCCGCCTCGACGTCGAGGACCGTCCGCACCAGACGGCCCGGCTCGGACGGGCTGATCGATGTCAGCATCCTGTCGAACTGGCTGGTGATGAACTGGAACCGTTCGCCGAACTCCTGGTAGAGGCCGCGTCGGTCCACGGCGTCCAGCCCACCGAACGACTTTGTCCGCTCGCTGTCGAGGACGTCCACAGAGAACTGCCATCTGCCGTCCGCGAAGAAGGCGACGTAGTGCAGGTCCGCCGGGTGTACCGCGAACCGGCACTCTTCGGCGGCCTGCCTCTCCATCCGGCCGACCGTGGACGACCGGGACCAGTTGACGGCGGGTGTGACCTGCCCGTCGCCGTACCGGGCAGGATCCCGGGGGATTCCTCGTTGGAAACCGCCGTAGTTCCGTGGTGGCCGGCCCAGGGACTCGAGGATCGATTCGGCTATGGCGGCCATGGAACGGTCCGCGTCGTCCACGTGCTGCCCGCCCAGGGTCAGCCCCACGAGGTATTCGTTGCCGTGGATCCAGTACCAGTACACCCCGAAGTGGCTAACGTCGAAAATGGTTCGCATGAGCCGGCCGGTCCACATGTCTGCCAGGTTCCGGTCAACGCGTCCGATGTCGTAGTTGAATTTCCGGCCGATCTGGATCAGGGTCGCGCGCAGGTTCGCCGGGCCCGAGGAGCCGGCATCGAAGTGACCGGCCAGTTCCTCGTGCTCGAGAATGTCGACGGAGAAGTTCGGGATCCCGTTGACGAAATGCCCGACATGGTGGATCCGGTGCACGCCGACGTGCTGTCGGCAGCGGTTGACGAGATCGTGGTAGCGGCTTCTCTCTCCCCGGTGGTCGGAGGCGCTGTCGAGGCCGCGGTGGAACACGATCTTTGGACCCGGCTTCGGATCCGGCTGGATGGGCGGGGCCGTGTCCATCATCACCATCTCCTTCGGCGCGCGTTCACGGTATTGGTATTTCGATCGGGATCTCGTGCCGGTCGGAGCCCGCGCTGTCCGGCGCCTTCGACAACCGGGCGGAGCTGTCTCGGTAGTTCTCGCCCGCGAGCTTGGTATCTGGATATCTGGGGGTGTAGTAGCGTAGGAACGCATCGTGGGTCTGCCTGTCGAGATCGCGTGCGTCCTCGATCTCGCCCACCGCCACCAGGCTGTTCGCGTGGCCGACCGCCGCCGTCAGGGTGAAGAAATGCTCTTCCCCGACCTGGTCGTCGGAACGCAGGCCGGTCATGGCTTTCCAACTCAGCTCGCGTGCCTCGTCGAAGGAAGCACGGGCATTCCCGGTGTTTTCGCGGGCCCGCTCCGCCCGGCCCTTGGCCCGCAGGTAGAGCGCCAGGTTCGCCATGCAGATATATTCGAACGGGTGTTTCTCTTTCGTCTGGCCGGCGAGTTCCTCCTGGTCGGCGAGTTTCTCCCGGTAGCGTCCATATCCGGCGAGAACTTTGCGGCCGAGAGCCACCGCCTGGTCGTGCTCACCGAGTAGGGACAGGTCGGTGGCCAGGCTGAGTTCGCAGGTGAGCTCCTCAGGCCTATCCGGATGGTATTCGGATGTCGTGCGGTATCTGTCGAGCGCATCCTGGTCAGACTTACGGGCCGTATCGTAGTCGCCCTGTAGCCTGAATATTGTCGCTAGTAGGTGATCCGTGTACGCCAGGTGACGGGTCTTGTCGGACCGCTCGTTGAAAAAACGGCGGGCTTGCTGCAGCCGGTCCTTCGCATCCTCCAGTTCGCCCATCTGCCGCTGCAGGAAGCCCACGCTCAACGCCGACACCCAGGTCTGCGACCGCTCGTCACCGAGGACCCGGCGGGCGCGTTCGAAGGTCTCCAGCGCACCCTTCAGCGCGGCGCTGACGTCACCGTAGAAGAACAGGCAGTGGGCCAGGTTGTAAGAGGCGATGATGGTGTACAGATGATCGTCGCCGTACTGGCTCCGGAAGCCCGCGAAAGCTTCCTCATCATACCGTTGGGCGTCCCGGAACTTGCCTGTCTGCCGTCGGTCCAGCGCGAGGCTGCCGGATGTCCACCAGACATGCGGGTGCCCCGAGGGGAAGACAGCCGTCTGCCGCTCATGGGTCTCGTTGTTGAGCCTGATCGCCTCAGGGAACTGGGACAGCTCCCGGTAGGCGTTGGAGACGTGGGTGGCCAGGCGCAGGCGCAGGACGTCGCTCTCGCGGTGCGGAGCCGCGGCCGCCCAGTACGCCAGTAGGCCCTCGCCGAGGTCCCGCGCCTTCGTCGCGGTCGTGGACTGCAACAGGTAGCGGGTCTGGTGCACCAGCCAGCGGCGCACCGCGTCGTCGAGACTGCTGACCGCGCCGGAAGGTTTGATGTGCCGCTGGAGCTCGGCGTAGCGCTCGCTGTCCTTGGGATCGTCCGACGGCTCGTCCAGCGGGGCGAAGGCGGCCAGCACCCGCAGAATCTCGGTCCGCCGCTTCTCGAGGGTGCCGGCCTGGCGCATCCGGCTCCGCAACAGGTCGCACAGCACGGGAGGCAGGCTCAGTGACTCCCAGCGCGGGCCTATCCGTACCAGCGTGAGCTCGTTGGCCACATTTTGGAGGATCCGGTCGATGAGCCCGGTGTCCGGGCCGCCCGGCAGCGTGGTGTCCGGGCTGTCCGGCAGGTTGTCGTCCGGCTGCTGCAGTACCTCCAACATGCCGCGTGACTTCAGCAGCTTCATGGAGATGCCCTCCGTCGACAGGAAGGCGCACAGTTCCAGGAAGCGGAGGCGTGGCCGTGACCGCTTCTCCAACGTGTCCAGGGACACCAGCAAGCTCTGCAGGATGGGTGGCGCGACGCCGTCGGTGCGACCGGCCGCCAGGTCTTCCACGGCACGGTCGAGCAGCCTGAGGTAGTGCCGTACGGCTTCGCTCGCCTCTATGCCCGACTCGACTATCCACGTCGCGGCATGGTCGACCGCCTGCGGCAGGTAGCCCAGCCTTCTGGTGACTGACGCGATGAGGTCGTCCTCGGCGTACCCGATCCGCTTGCGCATCAGTGTGTCGGCCTCGGCCGGGGTGAACGGGTCCACGCGCATGATCTCCGCGCTGTTCCGCCAGCCGGCCTCCTCGGCAGTGGTGATCAGGACGTGTCCGTAGATCCCCGATTCCGGGAGGAGCCCGCCCAGCGCCGCCCGGTCGGTCGCGTCGTCATAGACGAGCAGCCAGCGTTTGGCCAGCCGGTCGCTGACAAGATCCGTGAGCATCTCGGCCACCGGATCCGCCGCCGCCGACCAGCTCTTCGCGCGGTACCCGTACGCGGCCGGGTGCTCGCTGATGGCTTTCAGTAGTTGCTCCAGGCTGTCCCGGGCGGCCTCGGCGCTGCTGGCCCGGACCCACCAGACCAGGTCGTAGTCCGAGGCGAAACGGTGGGCGTACTCGACCGCGATCTCGGTTTTTCCGTGGCCGCGCCCGCCGCAGAGGGCCAGCGGCAGCAACGGCCTGGTCCTCGACCAGGTCAGGTAGTCCCGGGCGCGGCTGAGATGCTCCTCCCGGCCGACGAATCGCGGGTTGACCCGCAGCGACGTCCTGATCTCGGGGACGCTGCCGGGGAACCGGGTGCCTCCGGGAGGGGGGTCAGCGGTTGTCGCCGGTCCGGTCCGGCCCAGTTGCCTCAGCAGGGTGGAACGTGCCTTCTGCTCGGTGAACATGCCGAGCTGCACCTTGGCGATCAGGTCGAACGGCTCGCGGAACTCGTTGGTGTCCACCCGGATCCCGACGATCCTGGGAACGGTCGTGGCATCGTCTCCGCTGACCCGCGCGTTGATCAGTCCTCTGAGATATTCGCGCCACGGTGAAGAATCGAGCAGATCCTGGGTGAGTACGATCACGACCGGTTCCTGGTCCCGGCCGTCAACGCCACCGGGCGCGGTCCTAACGGGCGCGGTCCTGTCGGCTGAGGCGGGTGGAGCGGAGATGTCATGCACGGAGATGTGCACATTGCCCAACTCGGTGCGGATCCATTCCGCCCAGACCCGGCCCCGAGGCGCCGCGACGACCGTCGCCGTGTTGACGTCCATGGGCACCAGGCGTTCAAAGGCCCGCAGCCATTGTATGCGTTCCGGCTCGGGCAGCGGCTTCAGGCTCTGGACCTGGCCGTTGGTGATGACATTGGTGAGGTATTCATACGGACTGAGCAGGCCGTTCGTGCTCTCCGGTCGCTCCGCGAAGGCGGCGAGGACTTCCTCGTAGGCGTAGAACGACTTGTAGGGGATCTCAACATGCCCCCAGTAGGTGTTGCGGCCGGCCTCGTCGAGGCCGCGTGGCAGCCTGGGGAAACAGCGCCGGACGCGCTCCCGGCTGATGTTCAGTTTCTCGGTCTCCCCGGGCTCGACTCGCATCGGCACTGGCAGGACGCGGATAGCCCGGTCCAGGTGATTTTCGATGTCGGTGACGACGTTGGCCGCGCCGATGATCGACTGGGAGTTCATAGTGAAGCCGAGGACGACGACGTCCGGGAGTAACTTGGTGCAGATCGATGCGCTGTCGCCGAGACCGGTCCGGCTGTCGACGAGGATGTAGTCGTAGCCGCCGGCGAGCATGTTCGCCCGCATGTCCTGGAAGAACCGCCGACCACGGAGATTGTCGTAGAGCGCGCTCCAGGGCAGAGAGGCGATCGTGGCCTCGTAGGATCCGCCCTGCCGGCCAGGGCCGAGGAAGTCGATGCTCCCCCAGCCGGAATGCCGGGCCAGCTGCAGGTGGATCACCCGCTGGTCCACCGCGGCGAACTCCCGCCGCAGGTCGGCCCGGTCGGCCCTGGGATCGTACCAGGCCGCGGAGACGTAGCCCTGCACCATGTCGACGACGCCTTCGATGTCAGTGGCCGCATCCGAATCCAGGAAGAACGGGTGCAGATAGCTGCGCAGGCCCGGCGCCTCGAGATCCCAGTCGACGACCAGCACCTTCCGGCCCGCGCTGGCCAGGATCCAGGCGACGTTGGCGACCGCCATCGTCCGTCCGACCCCGCCCTTGTACGAATAGAAAGTCACGATGGTGCCGCCCGGGCCGGTCGGGGACCCGGTGGTGCCGGCTACTGTCGTTGTCATCGTCACCGTTCCGCGTCATCCGGCCACCGGCGGCGCAGTACCGGTCTGCCCTGATCCGGGTCGTCGGGGATGTCGCCCGGCCCGGTTCCCGGGCCGGGCCCGGCCATGTTTATCAACATGTTCTGGGTGCGGATGACCATGGACACGATGTCCGTGGCCAGTTCCTCATGGGTACGGACATCCTTGCGACGGTTCCAGCGGACGGCGTCCGCGTGGGCGAACCATCGGGACAGTTCCGCGCGCAGGTTCTCGGCCTGTTCCTCGGTCTCCTCATCCGTCGAGCTGAACACCGCCAGCATTCCCGCGGAGGCGGCCGGGTCCGTCGCCAGCCAGCGTTCCATGTCGGCGGGAAGCTCCTGGTAGGGCTCCGCTCCGGTGATCCATGGATCGACGAGCAGGACGATGACGCGCCGGTCGGCGCGGGCCCGGGCCAACTGCTCGGTGAGCTCGGCGCCGACGGGGTAGCAGACCGTGTCGTAGATCGCGTTCTTACTCAGGGCGGCCTGGGCCAGGGCGAACGCGGGCCGGCCGGTGGCCGGCAGGAAGGGCCGCCAGTCCTCGGGCGCGGTCCCGTAGAAGTCACGCCGAGTACGGGTGGAGGGCTGCTCGTCCGCCGTGGCGGCGGCGATGACGACCCCGACCCGGCCCAGGTTGCGGGTATGTCGCCGATTCCGGGCGGGGAGACGCGGCGTCTCGGCCACGTCGTCCCCGGTATGCGCTAAGGGAGGCTCGGGTTCGGCGTCCGGTGGCGAGGCCTGCCGTGCCGGCTCGGCACCGGCGGCATTGACAGGAGCGGATTCGGCGGTGGGCGGGGCCGCGGCGAGGAGCTCCGGACGCGGGCGGGCGTAGGGCAGGTCGGCCGCGGTCATCACGGGCAGGTCGGCGGCGGCCCCGGCGACCACCAGACCGGCGACCTGCCGGACGAAGGCCAGGTAACGCTCGCTCGCGCCGGAACGGTACATCTCGCTCATGAGGTGGCGCAGGCCGCCGGTGCGGCCCATCTCGACGGCGTTGGTGGGCAGGCGGCTCGCCGTCCGCAGGATGCCAGGCAGGGTGTCGAAGCCGGCCGACCACGGGATACCGATCAGCGACGCCGGTTCGGCCCCCGTACGCTGCTGGTACCAGCGCATCCGGTCGTGGAACGCCGACCATTCGCGGACGCAGCGCGTACTGCGCACATAGGCGTCCGAATAGGCTGCGACCAGTACCCGGCAGGTCAGGGCGGACGCTGCCGGCGCGTCCGGCGTATCGGGTGTGTACGTCCCGGCTGGTGGCTCCTGCCCGTGAACCGGTGCCCACAGTTCGCCGGTGGCATCCGGCGGGTATCCGAGCTGGTTGCGCAGTTCGCGCTGGAGGTCGCCGAAGAACCGTTGCAGGTGCCCCGCGTCGGCGTCGCCGGTGGCGTGGCTGACGAAGAAATACGGTGTCATGTCGACTGACGCCGATCCGGCCCGTCATCGCATCGCGCCACCGTGGGCGCGGCACCCCCGGCGGGGTTTCCGGGCCCGGCGCAGGCCGCCGGCCGATGAGCAGGGGTGCTCGACGGGACATGCGTCCGGCCGCGATCGGCGTGCCGCCGCTCGTCGTGTACCACCCCGTACCACCTCGCGCACTCGGCAGATCCCCCGATGCCGTGCGGGACCACCACGGGAAGTCGACCGTGTACGGCGGACTGAGGCTGACCACCGAACGCGAACTCATCACCGCGGAAGGTTGACGAAACGCGCCCAACTATAGCCCCTGACCCGTTGCCGGGGCAGCCGGCCGTCCGATATGTGACGGCCGAGTCCTGTGGTGAGGAGGCGGTGGGATGGCCGGCGCGTGGGGGCTCGACCGGTCGCCTGAAAAGGCTGTGACCAGCCCGTCTGCGCAGGTGGGGCGGGTCGTGGGTGGAGTGCGCGGACGGTGGGGCGACCTGTCGGGCCGGAGGCCCGGTATGCCTGGAGGGGCTGGATGCGCCATGGCGTATGCCGAGTCGTCACAACGACAGATGATGTGACCGAATTAGACGTGTATCTTTGCCCGGTGGAGCGTCGGGGGCCACCGTGTTCCGACGTCCCACCAGAACTGGATGGTCCGGTCGGATGGGCGCTCCCGGTCCCGGTCCCGAGGCGGAGCGTCCGGCCGGAGCGGTCGTGGTCTGCGGGGGTCCATGCGCTACTACTTCATGACGAGCTACGCCTCCGAGCAGGACCGGAAATGGGTGGCTCGTTTCCACACCGATCTCGAACGCCAGATGCGGGCAGGCGGCGCCGATGTTCTCGTCGGCGGTCAGCTCGACTATCCCGTGCCGGGGAGTCCCGGCGTCCGAGCGGATGGTGATCATCCCGCGGCGAAGCTGCCCGTGATGGTGGCGCTGTATTCGGATTCTTATTTCAGTGACCCGCGGTGCGCGCTCGACTGGGAAATCTTCAACCAGCGGGGGCGGATCTACAGTCAACGCTACGGGAAGTGGCCAAAGGACGCTGTCATCGGGCTGATCTGGCGGCCAGTGGCGATCACTCCCGTGGAGAAGGTCCTTAAATCACAGTCCTGGGACGCGGCACGTGGCGCACCCTTCGCCGGTGACGGCCTGTTCAACCTCATGCGCAGACATCACGACGACTACCACCGGGTGGTGGAGCGGACCGCGAACCGAATTCTCGAGGCGCACAGGCGGTTGACGACGCCGGGGCAGGAACTGCCGTCGCTGTCCCCCGAGGAGGTCGCGCTGATCCGTCCTCCGTCCGGTGGCCTGCGGGAGGAGGTCACCATCTACCGGCAGGAAGAGGACAGTGCCGGCCGCCGGGAACGGCTGGGAGGCAGTGTGCCCCGGTTCATCTTTTTCACCAGCTACGCCGCTCGTCCCGGTGACCGTGAGCTGGTGGAGAAGCTCCACGCCGACCTGACCGCTGAACTGGGTGTCAGGGCGGACCGCGAACCGCGGCCACGTGGTTTTCTCGCCCCCTGGGACATCGGGCTGGGGGCGGAATGGCAGACCGAACTGCGGGAGGCGGCCCGTACCATACCGGTCATGGTCGCCCTGCTGTCCGACGACTACTTCCGCAGCGGCTGGTGCGGCTGGGAATGGGCTGTCTTCAGCGAGCGGATGCGGCGAGCGGCCATGAACGGGGCCGCAAGCACGGGCATGAGCGGGGCCACGGGCACGGTCGCGGATTCGCCGCCCGGTTACATTCTTCCGCTGGAATGGGTGCCGCGGCGGCAGCCCGTCCCGGCCGTGGCGCGGCGGATACAGCTCACCTCGCCGAGTCTGGGGCGGGCATACGCGGACAGCTGTGTCGTCGATCTCATGCGGCAGCATCCGCGGGAGTACCAGAGTTTCATCATCGCGCTGGCCGAGAAGGTGCTGCGAACGGCCGCCGCCGCGCTGCCGCCGCTCGACCGTGACACGGCGGCCGGTCTGGCGCCGGCGTTCGGCGATTTTCCCGCGCCGAATCCGCCTGTTTCTCCCGGTCCCCCCGTTCTCCCCGATCGGTCCAGCAAGCCAGCCGTAGCCGGATCGGCGGGGAAATCCGGGCAGGGTGATTCGGGCGGACTGGTCGCCGTCGTTGGCGCCGGTGCTTCCGGCAGGCGGGATGTCTCTGGTGGACCAGGCGGTGGCGGCCTCGGCAACCGGCTCGCTCCCGACGACATCCTGGCGCTGGTCGAGGCACTGGAGCGGGTCGACGTCCTTTATGACCAGACCGCCCGGCAGGAGTGGGTGGTCGCCATCGGTCACCGTTCCGGCCGCCAGCCCCGGCCTCCCCTGACCCCGCACCTGCGTACCTATTTCATGAAGGTGGTGCGGTTCGCCGGTGACCAGGCCGATGCCGGGGTGCTGACCGCGCTCGCCGACGCGCTCCATGACATCGACCCGGGCTCGGAAAGCGTCCACCGCGTCCGCACCCTCGTCGAAGACCTGCGCACGCGCTGGTGACCCGAGCACGGCAGGAAGGCGGCTCACGGCCTGGCTGGGCCGGCGGACCAGCGCGATGGTCCGCCGGCGCGCATGTTCCCCGTGGGCGCTTATTCCTGAGCGCTCTTTCTGGCGACGCCGGCGAACTGCCAGGCGGTGCGGATGTCGTCCTCGCCGGGACGCCACTGCCAGGGGTGGACGATGCCGGGCTCGACCAGGTCGAAGCCGGCGAACAGGGCTTCGATCCGCTGGCGTGAGCGGAAGACGAAGGGCGAGGTGGCGTTCTTGTACACCTGCTCGACCCGGGCCACCTGGTCGGATGGCGCGTCGTCCGTGGCCGCGTGTGTCAGGGCGATGTGGGAGCCGGGTGCCAGCAGTTTCCGGAACGCGGCGATGAGGCCGGCCGGGTCCTCCTCGTCGGTGACGAAGTGGAAAACGGCTATGAACAGGATGGCTACCGGTCGGGAGAAGTCGATCAGAGTGCGCAGGTCGGGATGATCGAGGATTGTTCCGGGGCTGCGCAGGTCCGCGGTGATGACCGTGGTGGTGGCGTTGTCGGCCAGCAGGGCCCGGCCGTGCGCCAGGACGATCGGGTCGTTGTCGACGTAGACGATGTGGGCGTCGGGGTTGACCTGCTGGACGATCTCGTGCACGTTGCCCTGGGTGGGCAGGCCGGCGCCGACGTCGATGAACTGGTCGATGCCCGCCTCGGCCAGCCACCGTACGACGCGGCGGAGGAAGAGCCGGTTCTCCCGTGCCGCGTCAGAGGTGATCTCGGCGCCCACGGCTTCCTTGACCTTTTCGGCGGCTTCCCGGTCGACCGGGAAGTTGTCCTTGCCGCCGAGGAAGTAGTCGTATATCCGGGCGGGCGTGGGCCGGTCGGAGCGAATATTTACGCCCGGCCCCCAGCTGCCGTCCGGCTCGGGGATGCTCGATTTAGCGGTCCAGTTTGTCATCGCCTCGGTATGTTACGGCATTTTTCGTTACGAACTGGCCGGTTCGGCGTCGTCGCCGCGAGCATGCTGATACGGGACGGCCGGCAGGCCGCCATGGGCGATGCTGACCGGGGGCTCGATGAGGAATGGATCCACCCGCCGGTCCACCGGGGTGAACCAGGGCTCACCCGGCGCCGCGTGCGGTGTGAAACGCCAGCGTTTCGGCACCCGCCGGATCCCGACCGGATAGATGGTCAGCGACCCGTCCGGGCCGATGTGCAGCCGCAGGAGGTTCTTGTAGTCGGCGATCCCCTGCGCGGCGAAGAGCTCGTTGGTGTTCAGGCCCGCGAACCGGTCGGCGAGCCAGAGATAACCGGCGAGCAGCTCGACGGCGGCGAGCCCGCCGAGCACGGTGACCAGCGGCAGTACGCCGGCCAGCAGCCAGGTGCCCGGCAACGGGCCGGCCACCGCCACCACGGCCGCCAGCAGGCCGGCCGCCAGCAGGAGCTGGGCCACCGCGTGCGCGGCTCCGGCCGCCAGCCCCCGGGCCGTCCGGCCGCTCTTGGTCAGGGCCACCCCGGCGCCCAGGACGCCGAGGCTCAGCGCCAGCCCTGGCACGTTGTCGACCAGGCCGGCGAACAGTGCGCCGGTGCTGGCGTCGCGAAGCCCGTCCGCGATGGCGTCGAGGCGCCCGGCGGCCCTTGGCGTGCCCGCGCCGGCGGTGGCACCGATCACCAGCGCCAGCAGCAGGTGGATACCGCCGAGCAGGCCCACCAGCCCGGGTGCGAACGCCGGCAGGCGGACGATGCCGGCGGCCAGCCGGCGGGAGGTGCGCGCGTCCGGGAAGCTCGTCTCGAGCTGGTAGTGCGCCGGCGGGTCGGTCTTGCTTGGCGCCCGGGACGCCGGCGGCGGCAGCACCAGATGTTCCGGCAGGTGGTGGGTGGCGGACAGGTAGGCTCCGCCGCCACCGGCGGTGAACTTCTGCGTGTCCCCGTCGGCCTGGCGGTAGCGCGCGTAGTGGTGCAGGTCGCCGGAGAGGGAGACCCGTACCCGCGCGCCGGCCTTGCGGATCACGGTGCGTTCGAAGTAGTCGAGGACGGCGAACGCCTCGGCGTTGCCCTCACCCGTGCTGACCCAGCTCGGTTTCGCCGAGCACAGGATCACCGCGTCGCCGGGTTGCATCTGCTCGGCGACGTCGAGGAAGTACCGGCGCTGCGGGTCGTCGATGTAGGAGTCGAACTGGATGTCGATACCGAGCAGCCACCACCGGTGCGGCAGTTTCACCGCGAAGTAGCTGCGGGTCTGCTCGGTACGCCAGCCGCCGATGGTGGAGCGCTGGCAGAACACCCGCATGAAGGCGGTGAGCCCGTCGTACCAGTCGTGGTTGCCGGGGAGGACGAACAGTTTCGGCGGCGCCGGCTGCCCGTCGGGCCCGGGCGGCGCGGTGGGCAGCGCCGCCCGGTAGGGGCCGATCAGTTTGTTCTCGTAGCCGGTGATGCTCGGCGTCGGATAGCACTGGTCGCCGCCCATCACCAGCAGCTGCCCCCGCGGGGCCGGCGAACCGTCCAGTTCCAGGCCTGGCGCGGCGAGCAGCGAGGCCATCGTGTAGGTCGAGTCGAAGCCGTCGCCGAGGTCGCTGACGTAGTCGAACCACAGCTCGTCCTGGCCCGACAGGTCGGTCGGGGGGGCGGCCGGCAGCGCGGCCATCGCCTCCCGCTTGTCGGCATAGGAGCCGAGTAACTCGCTGATACCGACGCGGACGGCGGTGTCGAGCAGCAGGGCCGGCGACAGCCAGCGGGACATCGACGCCCGTGCGAAGCCGAGCGCCCGCTCGCTGTCGTCGACAGGGCGGGACGGGGTGCCGGACATCAGCTCCAGCCCCCTTCGCCATCCCGCGGATCGTCTCCGTCCCGCGCGTCCTCCTCGTCGTCCTCGCGTCCGAGGGAACGGCCGTAGACCTCCCAGAGATCGCCGAGGAACAGCCGGCCGAACTTCACCAGGCCCGCCGTGCCACCGGCCGGGCCGGACGTCCGGAACGTCGTGAGCTGCCAGAGGAAGTCGGGGATGTGGATGGTGACGATGCCGGCGCCGACGATCCGGGCGGTGGACTCGCCGGCGGCGTCCACATGGCCGGCGAAGACGCGGGTGTAGAGCGTCGAGGTGTCCCGCCACAGGTCGAATCCGGGATCGTCGTGGACGTCCTTGAACCCGCTGAGGGTCAGCGGGTGCCCGGCCGCGTCGCTGAACGGCAGCCGGTAGAGCATCCGCCGGTGCCCGGGGGTGTCGCCGACGAAGAGGTTGAAGACGCCGCCGTCCACCGGGCGTCTGCCGCCCAGCGCGTCGCAGCGGACGTATCCGCTGGCGGTGGCCCCCCGCAGCCGGTCGGCGGCGAAGGCGTCCACGTTCTCGGTGTGGATGGTCAGGCGGAAGGACAGCGAGGTCCCGTCCTGCCTGCCCTGGTTGTATCCACGTTGGGGATCGGTTTCGTCGAGGGTGAGGAAGCCCTTCATCTTCTCGGTGAACCGCAGGCTCGTGGGAGTGGTCATGGCTGTGTCTCCAGGACGGGGCCGGCATCCACGGCGTGTTCGGCGAGCCGGTCGGCGAAGGCGGCGATGGTCAGCGACGGGTTCGCCCCGACCGGCCCGGGCAGGGCGGCGCCGTCGGCGACGTACAGACCGGGGTGGTTGAACACCTCGCCCCATTCGTCGATGACGCCGGTGGTGATGTCGGTACCCATGGAGGCGCCGCCGAGAGGATGCACGGTGATGACCCGGGACAGCAGCGTCAGCGGATTCCGGTGGTATTTTCCACCCATTTCCTCGGCCAGGTCCTCCATGATTCTGTCCAGCCGTTCGAAATACGGCTGGCTGTCCGCCGGATAGTTCTCGATCTGCAGGTAGTCGTCGCTCACCGACATTTTTCCGGTGGGAATGTCGCGCCCCATGCCCAGCAGGGGCATCGCGCCCGCGGACGCCTGCCCCGGGCCGAGCAGCCGGCCGACCAGCGCGCCGATCTGGTGGGACGGGCCGCCGGTGAGACGGGAACGGATCAGCTCGTAGACGGTGCTGACGATCCGGGACGCCTCGTTGTCCAGGCCGGCCGCCTCGATGAGCCATTCGGCGAAACCGGGGTAGCCGGCGTCCTGGATGTAGCAGCCGCGGTCGGCGCCGGAGCCGCCCTGGCCATCAGCGTGACCGCCGTGGCTGTCGAGGGGGTCGGGGACGCGCACGGCGGTCGTGATGACCGGGGCGTGCGCGCCGCCCAGGGCCGGGCCGGGCACCCCGCCGACGAAGCCGAGCAGGTCGCCGTTGCCGCTGAAGCGCCGCCCCAGCAGTTGGGAGATGCCGGGTAACGCGGCGCGGTTGCGGAGCAGCAGATAGGTGGTGCCGAACGTGCCGGCGGCGAGGACGAGACGATCACAGGTGATCGTCCGCTGGGGGAGTGTCGAGGTGGCGACGGCATCACCGGGTGCGTGCACCACGTACCCGACGGTGTACCCACCGCCGTCCCGTGGGGTGATCGAACGGGCCTCGTGGTGGACGCGCAGGTCCGCGCCGTGGTGCACCGCGGCGGAGAGATAGGTGTGGTCCAGGGTGTTCTTGCTGCCGTAGTTGCAGCCGAGGTCGCACTCGCCGCACAGCACGCAGGTGATCCGCGGCCGGCCGTGGATGTTGCCGTAGGCCGGCTCACCGATGGGCGCCCCCGGTACCGGCGGGTTGCCGTCGACACCGAACGTGACCGCCAGCGGCGGCTGCTCGGCGGTGTACCCGAGCCGTCTGCCGGCCTGTTCCAGCAGCTCGGTCCGGCGGGCGTGCTGATAGCGCGGCTGCCCCTTGGGGAAGCGCTGCACCCCTATCGTCTTTTCGACGGCCGCGTAGTGCGGTTCCAGGTCGGCCCGGCTGACCGGCCAGCTCTCGTAGCCCTCGCAGGCGGGCGCGTCGCGGACGAACCACTTCTCGTCCTTGCGGAGCAGGACGTTGGCGTAGATGAGCGAGCCGCCGCCCAGCCCGCTGGAGACAACCGCCTCGAAGTCGGCGAAGGACCAGACATCGAACAGACCGTGCCGGCCCTGGCTCGGGTCCCAGAAGTTCGTCGCGATGTCGGTCGGCGAACGGGCGAACGACCCCGGTGGATACGCCTTCCCACGCTCGAACAGAACAACGCTGTAGCCCGCCTCGACGAAACGGCAGGCGGTCACCGCGCCACCGAATCCCGAACCGACAACCACGACGTCCGCGTGTTCGCTCCCGCTCACCTGTCCCCCCAGGCCCGCCCGCGGATCGCCGACTGGGAACACTTCACTCGCGGGCGTGACGAGTGAACCACGCCCAGCCGCCACCAAAACAGAGTGGGCCGCTGTCCACAGCCCGACATGGCTGTGTCCGCGCCGCGCCCGCCGGCCCGGATCTCCTGTTACGGCCCGCCGCGCGCTCCCGTCGGGTGATCGGCCGGGCCGGTGATGACGGCCAGGACGGTGCTGCCGGGGGTTATCGTGCCGCGGCGGGCCAGCTCGAGCAGACCGTACATCATCTTCGCGACGTATACCGGTTCCAGGGCGATGCCGTGGCGTCCGGCGAAGTCGTCGATGAACCGCTGGAGATCCGGCGGGCGGCGCGCGAAACCGCCGAAGTGGAAGTCGCACTCGATCCGCCAGTTGTCGGTGGCGTGGCCGAAGGTGGCACGTTGGAGGTCACCGACGACGTCCTGGAGGAACCGGCCGCCTTTGAGCGCGGAGAATCCGATGGCCCGCTGGCCGGGGCGCAGGCTCGCCGCGATACCGGCCAGGGTGCCGCCCGAGCCGCAGCCGCAGGTGACGATGTCGACATCCGGCTCGACCTCGTCCAGAATTTCGGCACAGCCGCGGACGCCGGCCGGGTTGCTGCCGCCCTCCGGCAGCGGGAAGAAGTCGCCGAAGCGCGCCCGCAGGCCGGCGAGCACGTCCGGTTCGTCTTTCCGGCGGTACGTCGACCTGTCCAGGTAGGCCAGCCGCATGCCGTGGGCGACGGCGGCCGACAGCGACCAGTTCAGCGGCAGATGTTCCTCGCCGCGGATGACGCCGATGGTGGTGAAACCGAAAAGCGCGCCGGCGGCGGCCGTCGCCCGGACATGATTGGAGAACGCCCCGCCGAAGGTCAGGATCGTCGATTTCCCGGACGCCGCCGCGTCCACCAGATTGTATTTCAGCTTGCGCCACTTGTTGCCCGGTAGCACGGGGCTGACGAGGTCGTCGCGTTTGAGCAGCACCCGGACCCCGTGCCGGGCGAACCGCTCGTCATCCAGCTCCTCGGCCGGCGAGGGCAGCCGTACCACCCCCGGATACAGGGCTGTTGGTGACAGGGCCTCAGCGCGCGGGGCTTCGGGGCGCGGAATTCGCGAGTGCCCGGCCCCCGGGCCGGGAGCCTCCGGACTCGGAGGCCGCGTGTTCATGCCGGCGCTCCCCGCGAACGTCGTGGTCGCCGGGTGGCGTGCAGGGCGGTGGTGATGCCGGCGGTGGACAGGGCGATGAGTGAAACGGCCGGGACCCAGTTGCCGAAGCGGTCGTAGAGGGTCTGCCTGGTCGCGAGCGCTATGTCGGTGCGGTAGGGGCCGCGTTCACGGGTGCCGAGACGGACGAGTTCGCGGCCGGACGCGTCGAACACGGCGGAGACGCCGGTGAGCGTGGCGTGCACGACCGGGCGTCCCGACTCGACGGCGCGCAGCGCGGCGAGGCTCGCGTGCTGCGCGGGCGCCCAGCTGTCCTGGAAGGTCGATGTCGCCGACTGCACGACGATCACTTCCGCGCCCATCCGGGCGAGCCGGCGTCCCAGGTCGGGAAAGGCCGACTCGAAGCAGATCAACGTCCCGAAGCGCACGCCCGCCGTCCGCATGATGGTGAGCTGATGGCCCGTCCGGCGGTTCTCCGCAGCTGCTTCGGTCACTGATGACAGCCAGCCGAACACCGGGCGCAGCGGGATGTACTCGCCGAACGGCACCAGGCGCGTCTTGTCGTAGCGGCCGCGCGGCCCGTCCGGGCCGATGAGGACCGCTGTCTTGTAGATCCCGCCGCCAGGCGCCCCCGGCCGCTCTCGTGGGCCTGGCGAACCAGGTGGACGTGCCCGCTCCAGGCTGCCGTCATCGTCGCGGGCCGGCCCTTCGGCGGAGCCCGGTGGGGCTGGTGAGCCATGTGCGCCCAACACATCGCCCGGTGCGCCGAGGGTTCCGGCCCGGCGGGCGTCGGTGTTGACCAGGATGTCGGCGCCGACGGCGCGGGCCGCCGCCTCGATCCGGGCCAGGTGGGCGGGATCGTCGGCGAGGTCGAAACCGACGCTGCTCTCACCCCAGACGACCAGGTCGGCACCGCTGCCCGCGAGACGCCGGGTGGCGGCTTCGCTCGCGGTGAACCGGGCTTCCGGAGCGTGGACGACACCCGGCTGGGCGCCGCCGAGACGCAGCGTCCCGGCCGCCGGGGGGACGGGCCTCAGCATTGCCGCGCCGCTGACGGCGAGGATGACGATCCCGGCTGCCGCCAGACAGGCGGTGATCCGTCTGCCGGCCGCCGCGCCCGGGATTCCCGCCGCGGCCAGGGCCAGCCCGACGGCAGCCAGCACGAAGCTGAGCAGCCACACGCCGCCGAGCGAGGCGAGCGCCAGCACCGGCCGGCTGTTCCACTGGCTCGCGCCGAGCAGCGCCCACGGCCCGCCGAGCCCCTGCCATGATCGGAGGAACT
This sequence comes from Protofrankia sp. CiP1_Cm_nod2, assembly GCF_920664355.1. Taxonomy (NCBI): domain Bacteria; kingdom Bacillati; phylum Actinomycetota; class Actinomycetes; order Frankiales; family Frankiaceae; genus Protofrankia; species Protofrankia sp. CiP1_Cm_nod2. The sequence goes on along the minus strand of NZ_CAKKTL010000051.1, from coordinate 2,694 downwards.
CGCCGGCCACCCACGCCGACGGCACGACCAGCAGCGCCCACGCGAGCCCGCGGGCTGAAGGGGGCTGGCGCAGGGCCGCCCACACCGTCACACCCCACAGCGTCCAGGTCGCGCCCAGTATCGCGGTGAGTACGAGCAGGAACGGGCCGGTGTTCGGAGCCAGCCAGTAGCAGGCCGCCAGGAAGAACCCGGTGCCGCCCCACCAGGCCCGTACGGCCGCCTCCCGCCTGGTCGGGGCGGCGCGGACGACCAGCATGAGCGGCACGAGCCCGACGAAACCGAGCACCCACACCCCCGGCGCCGGGAAGGCGAACGCCGGGACCGCCCCGGCCAGCCCGGCGAGCCCGTGGGCCGGCAGCCGGCGCACGGCCGTCCCGCCCGAGCGCTTCTCGCTGTCCATGTCGCGATGCTGCGGCCACTTCGAGTACCCGCGCAAAGCAGCGTGACATGTGGGCTGGTTGTGCGGGTATCAGCTCAGGCGGGGGGTGATCTTGTCGAGGACGCCGTTGTACAGCCTGCGGATGCCGATCGGCGCGAAGGTCCGTTCGAAGAACCCGCCGATGCCGCTCGCGCCGGCCCAGCTCGTCTCCACCGACACCCGGGTCGTGCCCGAGCCGGCCGGCTGCACCGTCCACACGGTCCGCAGGGTGGAGTTCTGGTCGGCTTCGACCAGGGTCCGGTCGGGCTCGGGCGCGGAGACGACCGCGTCGACGGTGCGGACGCGGCTGCGGGTCGCGCGCAGCTGGTAGCGGATCCGGGTGCCGGCGCCGGTGCCGCCCTCCAGCACCTCGTAGTCCGTGATCGTCTCTGGCCAGGTCTCGGCCCGGACGCCCTTGTAGTCGCCGAGCGCTTCGATGACGGCGGTGGGCTCGGCGGTCACAACCCGCGTCACGGTCACCTTGATCTCTGCCATCCGGTCTCCATTCATGGTCGTAAACAGCGCGGGCAGCCGGCCTCGGCCCCGCCCTGGCTCGGGCTGGCTGCGACGGACGCCCGGTCGTGCGAGCAGCGCCGAGACGGCCACCCGCAGCCACCAACATCCATCGGACACGGCCTACCCGCGTCCCGCCCGGCGCATTCGACGTTGTGGCACCGTGACGTTAAGACATTGCGACGTTATGGCATCGCGGTGCCACAGGACGTGCCACAGGACACTGTGCTGTCAGGACATCGCGGTGCCAGGATATCGCGGTGTCAGGGTGTGCCGAGCGGCCACAGATCGACGCCGTCGACGTGGCGGCCGGGGCCGCCGGCCAGTCCGGTCAGTAGTTTCACCAGCTCGTCGTGGTGGTCGCTCGGGCCGAGAATGATCGCGTCCAGGTCGAAGCGGTCGAAGGTGGCCCGCAGCCCGGGCCGCCGCAGCGCGTCGTCAGCGGTGATGGTGCCTGCCGCGACATCGATGAGGGCCGAGTTGAGCGGGTCCGGCTCCGGGTGGAAGCTGGAACGTCCATTACGGTCAGGAACCGTACAGTAGCAGCCGGGTATGGCGAACCGGAAGCCCGCCTGAGCCTGCCAGAGCATCGCCACGTTCTGCTGCGGGTACGGGTAGGGCACGACGAGCGCGGTCGACCCTTCCGGCAGGGCGTTGCTCACCCGCGGGCCGGTGAAGAACGCGGGAGTGGCCGGCGAGAAGGCGAGCAGGGACGCCGGCACCAGCGGGACCAGGGCGGCGACGGACACACCGACGGTGATAGCACGGATACGAGGTGGCCGTGCCTGGTCCAGCCATATAGCGATCATGATGCCGGCCGCGAGCGCGACGTAGAGCGACAGCCGGGACGGCAGCGCGTTGTGCAGCACCGGCCCCAGCTCCAGCACGCGCCACGGCAGCGGGATACCGGTGTTGTGCCCGCCGACGTGCAGGTGCGGGCCGAGCGAGAGGACCGCGGCGGCGGCCGCCAGCGGCACGCACAGGGCGACCAGCCGGTTGCGCCGCAGCCGCACCGCGATGAACAGCAGCAGAGCCAGCAGGGGCAGGCCGAGATAGCCGCTGACCTCCACCGCGTTGCCGGTGAACGTCAGGCTCTCCCGGACGGCGAAGTCCGGCCCGAAGGCCTGCAGGGGCGTGGGCGTGACGAACGTGAGCAGGTCGGAGACGGCGACGTCCGGCGGCTGGATCGAGCCGTGCACCCGTTGCGGGCCGAAGAACTGGGTGGCCAGCGGCCAGGCCAGCGCCGCCGTGGCGACACCGGCGCAGATGGCGAGCCCGCGGATGGCCGCCCCCGCGCGGGCGCGGACCTGGTCGCGGTGCCGCAGGCACAGGATGGCGATGGCGATGGCGGTGACCACTGCCGAGGTCGCCAGCACCTCCTCGCTGATCAGCGCCTGGGCGGCCACGGCCACCCCGAGCAGGACACCGGTCCGCCGGGTGTTGCGCTGCCGGACGAGCAGGTCGTCCATGAGCAGCAGCAGGATCGGCGGGAAGGGCACGAACGACAGGTGCAGGTGCCCGTAGGAAGCACCGATCATGTACGGGCCGAAGCCGTACAGCAGCCCGGCGACGGCGGCGGGCAGCGCGGCCGTCCAGCGGCGCACCGCCAGGAACATCGCCCAGCCCGACAGCGCCGGCGCCAGCGTCGTGAGCACCTGGAAGGCCACCAGCGGGCCGGCCAGCATCGTGACCGGCGCGGCCAGCACGCCGAGCAGCGGCACACCGGTGCTCCACATGATGTTGACGCCGTCCGGCACGTTCAG
>NZ_CAKKTL010000050.1:23536-28237 GCF_920664355.1 Protofrankia sp. CiP1_Cm_nod2 | reverse complement strand
TTCGGTGGGCTGGGCCGGCTGGTCGCCCGGCATCTGGTCACTCGGCACGGGGTGCGCCGGCTGGTGCTGACCAGCCGGCGGGGCGCCGCGGCCGCGGGCGCCGGCGACCTGGTCGCCGAACTGACCGCGCTGGGCGCGGACGTGCGGGTCGTGGCCTGTGACGTCGCCGACCGGACCGGGGTCGCCGCGCTGCTGGCCGGTATCCCCGCCGAGCATCCGCTGCGCGCGGTGGTGCACGCCGCCGGGGTCATCGACGACGCGACCATCGAGTCGCTGACCCTCGAGCGGGTCGGTGGCGTCCTGCGCGCGAAGGTCGACGCCGCCTGGCACCTGCACGAGCTGACCCGGGACCACGACCTGTCGGCGTTCGTGCTGTTCTCCTCGATCTCCGGCCTCGTCGGGGCCGCCGGCCAGGGCAGCTACGCCGCCGCGAACGCGTTCCTGGACGCCCTGGCGCACCACCGCGCCCGGGCGGGGCTCGCCGCGACGTCCCTGGCCTGGGGGCTGTGGGACCAGCCCGCCGGCCTGGCCGGCGGCCTGCGGCCCGTCGACGTGCGGCGGATGGCCCGTGCCGGTGTCGCGGCCCTGCCCGAGCAGGCCGGCCTCGCCCTGTTCGACGACGCCCTCGTCCGTGACGACGCCCTGCTGGTCGCTTTGCGAACGAATCTAGTTGCGCTGCGTGAGCAGGCTGCCATCGGTGGGGTGCCGGAGGTGATGCGCGCCCTGCTGCCCACCGCCGGTGGGCGCCGGCCGCGCACAGGCGGCAGCCCGACCGCTGCCGGGAACGCTCCCGGCGCTGAGGGCTTCGCGGGCGCCGGAGGCCCTGCGGGCGCAGAGGGCTCCGCGGGCACCGACGGCGGTACGGACGCCGGGAACTTCGGGACGGCCGGGACCTTCGGGACGGCCGGGAGCTCCGGGAGCGTCGGGGGCACGGCCGTGGGCGGGCTGGCCGCGCTCGGCCCGGTCGAGCGGGAACGGGTGCTGCGTGAGCTGGTGCGTTCCGAGACGGCCGCCGTGCTCGGCCACGCCGGGGCGGCCGTGGTGCGCGACGACGTGGCCTTCCGGGCACTCGGGTTCGACTCGCTGACCTCGGTGGAGCTGCGCAACCGGCTGGGTACGGCAACGGGGCTGCGGCTGCCCGCCACCGTGCTGTTCGACCATCCGACACCCGCGGAGCTGGTGGAGCACCTGCTCACACAGGTGCCCGGCGGCGAGGCCGCGACCGCGTCCGCCACGGCCGCCGGTACCGCGGCCCCGGCGGCCGTGACCACGCCCGCCACCGAGGCGGAACCGATCGCGATCATCGCGATGGCCTGCCGGTATCCCGGTGGGGTCACCTCCCCGGAGGAGCTGTGGGGGCTGGTGTCCACCGGCACCGACGCGATCTCGACCTTCCCGACGAACCGCGGCTGGGACGTCGACGCGCTCTACGACCCGCGTCCCGGACGCCCGGGACGCAGCTACACCCGCGAGGGCGGCTTCCTGCACGACGCCGACGAGTTCGACCCGGAGCTGTTCGGTATCTCGCCGCGCGAGGCCGTGGCGATGGACCCGCAGCAGCGGCTGCTGCTGGAGACGAGCTGGGAGGCGTTCGAGCGGGCCGGGCTGGACCCGACCGCCCTGCGTGGCAGCGACACCGGCGTGTTCGCCGGCGTGATGTACCACGACTACGGCACGGCCGCCGCCGGTACGGCGCAGGACGGGGAGGGCTACCTGCTGACCGGCACCACGGGGAGCGTGCTGTCCGGGCGGGTGGCCTACACCTTCGGCCTGCACGGCCCGGCGGTGACGCTGGACACGGCGTGCTCGTCGTCGCTGGTGGCGCTGCACCTGGCCGCTCAGGCGCTGCGGCGGGGGGAGTGCTCGCTGGCGCTGGCCGGCGGCGTGACCGTGATGTCGACGCCGAACACCTTCGTGGAGTTCAGCCGGCAGCGCGGGCTGGCAGCGGACGGGCGTTGCAAGTCCTTCGCCGCCGCCGCCGACGGCACCGGCTGGTCCGAAGGTGTGGGCCTGCTGCTGTTGGAGCGGCTGTCGGACGCGCGCCGGAACGGGCATCCGGTGCTGGCGGTGCTCCGTGGGTCGGCGGTGAACTCCGACGGCGCGAGTAACGGGCTGACCGCGCCGAACGGGCCCGCGCAGCAGCGGGTGATCCGACGGGCGCTGGCGGATGCCCGGGTGGCGGCGGCCGAGGTGGACGTGGTGGAGGCGCACGGTACGGGGACGAAGCTGGGGGACCCGATCGAGGCGCAGGCGCTGCTGGCGACCTACGGGCGTGACCGGCCGGCGGACCGTCCGCTGTGGCTGGGGTCGATCAAGTCGAACATCGGGCACACCCAGGCCGCCGCCGGCGTCGCCGGTGTGATCAAGATGGCGCTGGCGATGCACCACGGTCTGCTGCCGGCGACCCTGCACGTGGACGAGCCCTCCTCGCAGGTCGACTGGGCCGCCGGGGCGGTGCGGCTGCTGACCGCGCCGACCCCCTGGCCGGACGTCGACCGGCCCCGGCGGGCCGTGGTGTCCTCCTTCGGGATCAGTGGCACGAACGCGCACGTCGTCCTGGAACAGGCCGCCGCGCGGCCCACGGCACCCCAGCTTCCCGCCGCTCCGGCCGGCGTGACATCGGCCACCGCGGCACCGGTCGGTGCCGACACGTCCGTCATCCTGGACTCCGTCATTCTGGACACGGTCGACAGGCCGGCACCCCCGGTGACGCTCGGCTCCGCCCCCGAGGAGAACACCCCCGAGGAGAACACCCCCGAGGAGACCGCCCCCGAGGAGACCGCCGATAGGCGTCCCGCCGGGACCGTCCTGCCCTGGGTGATCTCGGGGCACACCGACGCCGCGCTGCGGGCGCAGGCCCAGCGTGTGCACGCGCACGCGGCCGCGCACGGCGAGCTGAACCGCGCCGACATCGGTTACTCGCTGGCGACGACGCGGGCCGTGCTCGCGCGGCGCGCGGTGGTGCTGGCCGATGATCATGCAGGTTTCCTGCGGGGCCTCGCCGCGGTGGCCGACGGCGGGCCGCTGCCTGACGGCGCGCTGGTGGCCGGGGCCGTCCAGGGTGCCGGGGCCGTCCAGGCTGTCGAGGTCGTCCGGGGCGCGGCCGGGCCCACCGGCGGGCCGGTGCTGGTCTTTCCCGGGCAGGGCTCGCAGTGGGCCGGTATGGCGGCGGGGCTGCTGGACTCCTCGCCGGCGTTCGCCGCCCGGATCGCCGAGTGCGCCGACGCGCTGGCCCCGCACGTCGACTGGTCCCTGCTGGACGTCCTGCGTGGCGGTGGCGGGCCGGCGGAGCTGGAGCGGGTGGACGTCGTCCAGCCGGTGCTGTTCGCCGTGATGGTGTCGCTGGCGGCGCTGTGGGCCGAGTACGGCGTCCGGCCGGCTGCCGTGGTCGGCCACTCCCAGGGTGAGATCGCGGCGGCGTACGTGGCCGGCGCGCTGTCGCTGCCGGACGCCGCCCGGGTCGTGGCGCTGCGCTCCCGGGCGCTGGCGGCCCTGACCGGCCGCGGCGGCATGCTCTCCGTGGCGCTCGCACCGCAGGAGGTGGCCCGGCGCACCCCGCACTGGGGTGAGCGGGTCTGGCTGGCCGCGGTGAACGGGCCGCGTTCGGTGGTCGTCTCCGGCGAGCCCGGGGTGCTGGCGGCCCTGGCGGCGGACTGCGCCGCCGCGGACGTCCGCACCCGCATGCTCCCGGTCGACTACGCTTCGCATTCGCCGCATGTCCGGGATGTGCGAACGGAGCTGCTCGAGGCGCTGGCCGGCATCGCCCCGCGTCCGGCCGAGATCCCCTTCTACTCCACGGTGACCGGCGGCCCGGTCGAGACGTCCTTGATGGACGCCGGGTACTGGTACCGCAACCTCCGACGGACCGTGCTGTTCGAGCCGGCGGTCCGTGCCCTGCTGCGGGACGGGCACACCACCTTCATCGAGTCCAGCCCGCATCCGGTGCTGACGATGGGCATCGAGGAGACCGCCGCGGACGCCGGCGCCGACGTGCTGGCCACCGGCTCGCTGCGGCGCGACGACGGCGGCCGGCGGCGGTTCCTCACCGCGGTGGCCGAGGCCCACGTGCGCGGCGTCCGGGTCGACTGGCGGGCCGCGTTCAACGGCGTTGAGGCGCGCCGGGTCGACCTGCCCACCTACGCCTTCCGCCGCCGGCGCTACTGGCTCGGCGATGGCCGGGCTCCCGGCGGGCACCAGGCGCCGGCCGCCGGCGCGGGGCCGGCCGAGGAGCGGTTCTGGGACGCCGTGCGACGCGCGGACCTGGCCGCGCTGACCGCCACTCTCGACGCTGACATCGACGCCGACCAGCCGTTGCGCGCGGTGCTGCCCGCGCTGTCGGCCTGGCGGCGGCGGCAGGTCGACAGCGCGGCGGTCCGCGACTGGCGGTACCGCGTCACCTGGAAGCCGCTGGTGGAAGCCCCGCTGGTGGATGTCCCGCTGGTGGATGCCCCGCTGGTGGATGCCTCGGTGGGGGAGACAGGACTGTTGGACGCTCCGGCGGTGCTGTCGGGAACGTGGCTGCTGCTGGCTCCGGCCGAGTCGCCCGACCAGGCCCTGGTGGCGGCGTGTGCCACGGCCCTGTCCGGCCGTGGCGCGCGGGTCGTGCGCGTCGAGCCCACCACGGCGGAGCTGGACCGCGGCGCGTTGGCCCGCCTGCTCCGCCGCTCGCTGCCGCCGCGGGCGGCCGATGGGGCGCTGCCG
>NZ_CAKKTL010000050.1:1866-23283 GCF_920664355.1 Protofrankia sp. CiP1_Cm_nod2 | reverse complement strand
TGGCCGGCACGCTGGCCCTCGGCCAGGCCCTCGGTGATCTCGGTATCGAGGCGCCGCTGTGGTGCGTGACTTCCGGCGCGGTGTCGGTCGCGCCGTCGGATCGCCTGCGCAGCGCGGCGCAGGCCCAGGTGTGGGGGCTCGGCCGCGTCATCGGGCTGGAGCATCCCCGGCGCTGGGGCGGGCTGATCGACCTGCCCGAGGCCGTCGACACCCGGACACCGGCCCGGTTGGCCGCGCTGCTCGGCGGTACCGCCGGCCGGACCGGCGCCGGCCGTACCGCAGGCCGTACCGCAGGCCGGAGCGCTGCCGGTGGCGGAAGCGGCGCCGTCGGTGGAAACGGCGCCGGTGGCGAGGACGAGGTAGCGCTGCGGCCGGCCGGCGTGTTCGCCCGCCGGCTGGTCAGGGCGGCCGTGCCGGCGCCGGCGGACCGTCGCTGGCAGCCGAGGGACACCGTCATGGTGACCGGCGGCACCGGCGCCCTCGGCGCGCACGCCGCCCGCTGGCTGGCCCGTGCCGGTGCCGGGCACCTGGTGCTCACCAGCCGCCGCGGGGGGGACGCGCCCGGCGCGTCCGACCTGCGCGCGGAGCTGGAAGGCCTGGGCGCGCGCGTCACGATCGCAGCCTGTGACGTCGCCGACCGCGCCGCGGTCGACGCCCTCCTCCACAGCCTCGACGCCGAAGGCGCCGTGATCAGCGCGGTCGTCCACACCGCCGGCGTCAGCGACCTGACCGACCTGGCGGACCTCGGCCTCGCGGACCTCGCCGGGATTCTCGACGCCAAGGTCACCGGCGCGACGAACCTGGCCGACGCGCTCGCCGGCCGCCGGTTGGACGCCTTCGTGGTCTACTCCTCGGGCGCGGGGGTGTGGGGCGGCGGTGGCCAGGGCGCCTACGCGGCGGCGAACGCGTTCCTGGACGCCTTCGCCGAGCAGCGGCGGGCGGCCGGGCTGCCCGTGACGTCCGTAGCCTGGGGCGCCTGGGCCGAGGGCGGGATGGTCTCCGGGGACGTCGCCGAACGGCTGCGCCGGCTCGGTGTCCGGCAGATGGCTCCCGAACTGGCCCTCACCGCCCTGCGGGAGGCCGTCGAGCACGACGAGACGGCGCTGGTCGTCGCCGACATCGACTGGCCGGGCTTCCTGCCCGGCTTCCTCGCCGCCCGGCGGCGGCCGCTGTTCGCCGACCTGCCCGAGGCCGTACTGGTGACGCAGGGTGACGGCCTGCCCGGCCGGGCCGGCCAGGCCGGGCAGCCCGCGTCGGACGATTCCGCCGCGCTGCCGGCGCGGCTGGCCGACCTGACCGGCTCCGAGCGGCGGCAGGCGCTGCTGGATCTCGTGCGCGGCCACGCCGCCGACGTCCTCAAGTACGACGGAGCGCAGGCGATCCAGGCCGACCGCGCCTTCCGGGAGCTCGGGTTCGACTCGCTGGCCGCGGTCGAACTGCGCAACCGGCTGGGTGCGGCCACCGGGCTGCGGCTGCCGGCCACCCTGGCCTTCGACTTCCCGACGGCCACCGCGATCGCGCGGTACCTCATGACCGAACTGTTCGGTGAGTCCTCCGATGCCGCCCCGTCCGAAGTGGTTCCGGGGACGTCAGCCGGTGGGGATGCCGGCGCGGGCACCGGTACTGGTAGTGCCTCCGGTAGCGCGGCCGCCGTACCGGCCGCCGGCGCGCTGGTGCCCACCGCCACCGCCGACGACCCGATCGCGATCGTCGCCATGGCCTGCCGGTATCCCGGCGGGGTCGAACAGCCGGAGCAGTTGTGGCGGCTGCTGGTCGACGAGGTCGACGCCATCGGCGCCTTCCCCGACGACCGCGGCTGGCCGCTGGAGACGCTGTTCGACCCGTCCCCGGGCCGGACGGGCACGACGACCGCGCGCGAGGGCGGGTTCCTCGACGACGTGGCGGGGTTCGACGCCGGTTTCTTCGGTGTGTCCCCGCGTGAGGCGACGGTCATGGACCCGCAGCAGCGGCTGCTGCTGCAGACCGCGTGGGAGGTGCTCGAACGCGCCCGGATCGACCCGGCCTCGCTGCGCGGCACCCCCACCGGTGTGTTCGTCGGCGGCTCCGGCCAGGACTACGGGCCGCGGCTGCACGAGGCGACCGGCGGCGCCGAAGGCTACGTGCTGACCGGCAGCGCGACCGCGGTGCTCTCCGGCCGGGTCGCCTACGCGCTCGGCCTGGAGGGCTCGGCGGTGACGGTGGACACGGCGTGCTCGTCGTCGCTGGTGGCGCTGCACCTGGCCGGTCAGGCGCTGCGGCGGGGGGAGTGCTCGCTGGCGCTGGCCGGCGGCGTGACCGTCATGGTCACCCCCGGGGCGTTCGTGGAGTTCAGCCGGCAGCGCGGGCTGGCGCCGGACGGGCGCTGCAAGGCGTTCGCGGCGGGCGCGGATGGCACCGGCTGGGGTGAGGGCGTGGGCCTGCTGCTGTTGGAGCGGCTGTCGGACGCGCGGCGTAACGGGCATCCGGTGCTGGCGGTGGTGCGGGGGTCGGCGATGAACTCCGACGGCGCGAGTAACGGGCTGACGGCGCCGAACGGGCCGGCGCAGCAGCGGGTGATCCGGCGGGCGCTGGCGGATGCGCGGCTGTCCGTGGACGAGGTGGACGCGGTGGAGGCGCACGGGACCGGAACGCGGCTGGGGGATCCGATCGAGGCGCAGGCGCTGCTGGCGACCTACGGGCGGAGCCGGCCGGCGGACCGTCCGCTGTGGCTGGGGTCGATCAAGTCGAACATCGGGCACACCCAGTCCGCCGCCGGTGTTGCCGGTGTGATCAAGATGGTGCTGGCGATGCGGCACGGCCTGCTGCCGAAGACGCTGCACGCGCAGCAGCCGACCGAGCAGGTCGACTGGTCCGCCGGCGCGGTGTCGCTGCTGGCCGAGGCCAGGCCGTGGCCGCGCACCGGACGGCCGCGCCGCGCCGGCGTGTCCGCGTTCGGGATCAGCGGCACGAACGTCCACGTCATCCTGGAACAGGTGCCGGACGCCGACCCGGCCGCCGCCGGGCGGACTCCGCCGTCCGACCGGCTCCTGCCGGCCGGCGCGGCCGGCGGCCCGGCCCCGTCCGAGCGGACCTCACCGTTCGACGGGGATCCGCTGCCCTACGTGGTCTCGGCCCGCGGCCAGGCGGCGTTGCGGGGCCAGGCACGGCGGCTGCGCGCGCACCTCGACGGCCACGCCGGTGACTCGCTTACGGACCTCGCGTACTCGCTGGCGACGACGCGGGCCGCGCTGCCGCACCGGGCGGTGGTCCTGGCCGCCGACCGCGACCAGCTTCTGCGCGGGCTGGACGCGCTGGCCGATGACCTTCCCGGGCCGAACATCGTCCGCGGGGTGGCCCGGGAGGGCCGCAGCGCCTTCCTCTTCCCCGGCCAGGGCTCCCAGCGGCCACGTATGGGACAGCAGCTGTATGGGCGCTTCCCGGTGTTCGCCCAGGCGCTGGACGAGGTGTGCGACCAGCTCGACGTCCACCTGGACCGTCCGCTGCGGGAGATCCTCTTCGCCGGCGACGGCTCCCCGGAGGCGGACCTGCTGCACCAGACGCTGTTCGCGCAGACCGGCCTGTTCGCGCTCGAGGTGGCCCTGAACCGGCTGCTCGGCACCTGGGGACTGCGCCCGGACTACCTGCTCGGCCACTCCGTCGGCGAACTGGCCGCGGCGCACGCGGCCGGCGTGTTCTCCCTGACGGACGCCGCCGCCCTGGTGGCCGCCCGCGGCCGGCTGATGCAGGACCTCCCGCCCGGCGGCCTGATGATCGCGGTGCAGGCGTCCGAGCAGGAGATGCTGCCCGTGCTGGCCGGCCGGGAAGAGCAGGTAAGCCTCGCCGCGGTCAACGGACCGCAGGCCGTGGTGATCTCCGGCGCCGAGGAGGCGGTACTCGACATCGCCGACCACTGGCAGCGCAACGGACGCAAGGCACGCGGGCTGAAGGTCAGCCACGCCTTCCACTCGCCGCACATGGACGCCATGCTCGCCGGGTTCCGCACGGTGGCGGCCGCGGTGACCTACGCGCCGCCGCGGATCCCGGTCGTGTCGACCCTGACCGGCGCGGTCATTCCCGCCGACGAGCTCTGCTCGGCGGACTACTGGGTCCGGCAGGTTCGCCACAGCGTCCGGTTCCTCGACGGGGTGCGCACGCTGCTGGCCAACCGGGTGACCACGTTCCTGGAACTCGGCCCCGCCGGAGTGCTCACCGCCATGGGCCGGGACTGCCTCGCCGACGACGGCGCGCCGTCCGCGGCCGCGGACGACCCGGCAGCGTCGTTCGTCGCCGTGCTGCGCGCCGACCGGGCCGAGGTGCCCGCGCTGACCAGCGCTCTGGCCCACGTCCACGCCGGCGGGTCCGGTGGGTCCGGCGGGTCCGGCGTGGGCTGGGCGGCGTTCTTCGCCGACCGGGACGTGCGCCCGGTCGAGCTGCCGACCTACGCCTTCCAGCCGACGCGGTACTGGCTGGAGGCGCCCGCCGGCACGTCGGACGCGGCGGCGGTCGGCCTCCAGCAGGTCGGGCACCCGCTGCTGGGCGCCGGGGTGGAGCTGCCGGACGGCGCCGGGTTCCTGTTCACCGGGCGGCTGTCCGCCCACAGCCCCGCCTGGCTGTCCGAACACGCCGTGCTGGGCGGGGCGCTGCTGCCCGGCACCGCGTACGTGGAGATGGCGGCGGTGGCCGCCGAGCGGCTCGGCTGCGCGGGGATCGCGGAACTGGCCCTGCACGTCCCGCTGCCTCTGCCCGTGCGGGGCGGCGTCGTGCTGCGGCTGACCGTCGGCGCCGCCGACACCACGGGCCGGCGACCGATGGCCCTGTACTCCCGGGCACAGGACGCCGCGCCCGAGGCCGCCTGGACCCGCCATGCCACCGGGCTCCTGCAGGAGCGGGAGCAGCCGTCCGCCGACGAGCCCGGTGTCCAGCCGCCGGCGGACGCCGGCTGGCCGCCGGCGGACGCCGTGCCGGTAGACGTCGAGGACCTCTACCACCGGCTCGCCGAGCGCGGCTTCGACTACGGGCCCGCCTTCCGTGGGCTGCGGGCCGCCTGGCGGCAGGGCGACGACGTCCTGGCCGAGGTCCACCTGCCGCCGCCCGCCGACGCGGACGCCGGCCGGTTCGGCCTGCACCCGGCGTTGCTGGACGCGGCCCTGCACGCGATCGCCCTGCTGGACTCCGGCGGACCGGCGCCGGACGGCCTGCCGTTCGCCTTCGGCGACGTCCACCTGCATGCTCGTGGCGCGTCCGCGCTGCGGGTGCGGCTGGCCCGGGCCGGCGAGGGGATCTCCCTGGCGGCCACGGACCTCGCCGCACGCCCGGTCGTCTCCGTCGGGTCGCTGGTCCTGCGCCCGATGTCGGCCGAGCAGATCGGCGGTGTCACCCCCGCCCCGCTGTACGCGCTGCGGTGGGAGCGCCTGCGGGCCGCCGTCCCCGCCGGCCCGAGCGGACACTGGGCGCTGCTCGGGGACGTCCCCGAGCAGCTGTCCGCCGCCCTCGCCCGCCGCGGCGCTACCGTCACGTGCCACCCGGATCCGCAGGCGCTGCGAGAGGCCGTCGCCTCGGGGGCGCCGGTCCCCGAGGCCGTGCTCACCGTCCTCCCGTCCGGCACCGGCTCCGGTGCGCTGCTGGCGGCACGGGCCCGCGCCGCCACCGGTGACGTCGCGCGGTCGTTGCGTTCCCTGCTCGCCGACGACCGTCTCCGGTCGGCCCGGCTGGTCCTGCTCACCAGCGGGGCGGCCGCGGTGCGCGAGGACGCCGAGCTGACCGATCCGGTGGCCGCGGCCGTGGGGGGGCTGGTGCGCTCGGCGCAGTCGGAGCACCCGGGCCGGTGCGTCCTGGTCGACGTCGACGGGCACGACGCCTCGTGGGCCGCGCTGACCGACGCGGCAGGCAGCGGCGAGCCGCAGACGGCGGTGCGCGCGGGCGCGGCGCACGTCCCCCGGCTGGCCCACGCGCGCCTGACACCCTCGGGCGACAGCACGCCGCTGGACCCCGAGGGCACCGTGCTGATCACAGGCGGGACCACCGGGCTGGGGGCGCTGCTGGCCCGGCATCTGGTGACCAGGCACAAGGCGCGCCACCTGGTGCTGGCCAGCCGGCGGGGGGCGCAGGCCCCGGGCGCGGCGGAGCTGCGCGCCGAGCTCACCGGCCTCGGCGCCCACGTCGAGCTGGCCGCCTGCGACGTGGCCGACCGCGACGCGCTCGCCCGGCTGCTCACGGCCATCCCGGCCGCACATCCGCTGACCGCGGTCGTGCACGCCGCCGGGATCGTGCGCGACGGCGTCATCGCCTCGCTGACGCCGGAGAGCATCGAGCAGGTGATGCTGCCCAAGGTGGACGGTGCCGTGCACCTGCACGAGCTCACCGCCACCACGGACCTGGCCGCGTTCGTGCTGTTCTCCTCGATGTCGGGCGTTCTCGGCGGTGCCGGGCAGGGCAACTACGCGGCGGCCAACGCCTTCCTCGACGCGCTGGCCGCCCAGCGCCGCGCAGCGGGGCTGCCGGCGGTCTCGATCGCCTGGGGCCCGTGGGCACACACCGACGGGATGGCCAGCCGGCTGCGCGCGGCCGACCACCGCCGGCTGCGCGCAGCCGGGCTGGTCGCGCTGGCACCGGGGGAGGGCCTGGCCGCTTTCGACGCGGCGCTCACGGCCGGCCGTGCCGTGGTGGCACCGGTCCGGCTCGACGTCGCCGCGCTGCGCGCGGACAGCGCGCCGCCGCTGCTGAGCGGGCTGCTGCCCGCGCGGCGTCCCGGGCCGCGCCCGGACGAGGACACGCCGCGGTCGCTGCGCCGGCGGCTGGCCGCCCTGCCCGGCCCCGAACAGCACCGGCTGCTGCTGGACCTGCTGCGCGTGCACACCGCCGCCGTGCTCGGGCACGGCAGCACCGACGGCGTCGACACGACGGTCGGCTTCCTGGAGGCCGGGTTCGACTCGCTGACCGCCGTCGAGCTGCGCAACCAGCTCACCACGGCCACCGGCCTGCGGCTGCCGACGACGCTGCTGTTCGACCATCCCACTCCGGCGCTGCTGGCCGAGCACCTGCGCGCCCGCATACTCGACGACAGCACGGGCGGCGCGGCCGACCAGGGCGGTACTGCCGGTGACCCGGGTGGTGCCGGGGCGTCGGCGGCGTCCCCGCCCGTGCTCGCCGCGCTCTCCCGGCTGGAGCCGGCGCTGGCGACGGTGGCGACGGACAGCACCGTCCGCACCGCCGTGATCACACGTCTCAGGGACGTGCTGGCGGCATGGACGGCCGCCGACGAGCCGGGCCCGGACGGCGTCGACGTGGCGGACAGGCTTCGCGCGGCCACCGCCGAGGAGGTGTTCGACTTCATCGACAACCAGATCCAGATCTAGCAGATCCAGATCCAGCACACCGGTCAGGTAACGCGGAATCCGTTCCGGAATCCGTTCCGGAATCGATCGCATGATCGAATCATGAGTGTGAGGGAGCAAGCAGTCGCCATGGCAGCCGTTTCCGCGTTCGAAGGCTTTCTCGGAACCCTTTCCACGTGATCTGGATCATTTCATTGCCGTGGGGCGGAGAATCGTTACGGAGGCCGCCCGGAAAGTTCTGCACAACCCTCTTGTTTTCCTGAGTTCCTGATCAGAACAGGATGTACGCGCATCTGATCGGTGATCTTGGACATGTCGGATGGATCTTCGATCGCGTGGATCGGCGGCCTGGCGGACCGGGTCCGTCGGTGCGATTTCCCGAATTTGTGAAGGTGATACACATGACCGAGGAACAGCGGCTGCTGGACTACCTGAAGCGGGTCACGGCCCAGTTGCACGAGGTCCGGTCGCGGTTGCGCGCGGTGGAGGAGGCGGCAGCCGAGCCGGTGGCGATCGTGGGGATGGCGTGTCGTTTCCCGGGGGGTGTGTCGTCGCCGGAGGAGTTGTGGGAGCTGGTGGCGCGTGGTGGTGACGCCGTTTCGGGTTTCCCGGTGGACCGGGGGTGGGATGTGGACGCGCTCTACGATCCCGATCGGGGGGTGCCGGGGAAGACGTATGTGCGGGAGGGTGGTTTCCTGCACGACGCGGCCGATTTCGACGCGGGATTCTTCGGGATATCACCCCGGGAGGCGCTCGCGATCGACCCGCAGCAGCGGCTGCTGCTGGAGAGCGCGTGGGAGGTCTTCGAGCGGGCCGGCATCGACCCGGTGACGCTGCGGGGCAGCCACACCGGCGTGTTCGCCGGCGTCATGTACCACGACTACGCCGCCGGGCTGCGGGAAGTACCCGAGGAGGTGGAGGGCTACCTGAAGCTGGGCACCCTCGCCGCGGTCATGTCCGGCCGGATCTCCTACCTGCTGGGCTTCCACGGCCCGACGGTCACGGTGGACACGGCGTGCTCGTCGTCGCTGGTGGCGCTGCACCTGGCCTGCCAGGCGCTGCGGCGCAACGAGTGCTCGCTGGCGCTGGCCGGCGGCGCCACGGTGATGTACGCCCCGGGCACCTTCACCGATTTCAGCCGGCAGGGCGCGCTCGCCCCGGACGGCCGCTGCAAGCCCTTCGCCGCCCAGGCCGACGGTTTCGGCGCCGGTGAGGGGGTGGGGATGCTGCTGTTGGAGCGGCTGTCGGACGCGCGGCGTAACGGGCATCCGGTGCTGGCGGTGGTGCGGGGGTCGGCGGTGAACTCCGACGGCGCCAGCAGCGGGCTGACGGCGCCGAACGGGCCGGCGCAGCAGCGGCTGATCCGGC
The DNA here is from genome assembly GCF_920664355.1 of Protofrankia sp. CiP1_Cm_nod2. Lineage (NCBI taxonomy): Bacteria > Bacillati > Actinomycetota > Actinomycetes > Frankiales > Frankiaceae > Protofrankia > Protofrankia sp. CiP1_Cm_nod2. Next base: position 14,602 of record NZ_CAKKTL010000050.1, on the reverse strand, counting down.
AGGCGCTCGCCGACGCGCAGGTGGCGGCGGACGAGGTGGACGTGGTGGAGGCGCACGGTACGGGGACGAAGCTGGGGGACCCGATCGAGGCGCAGGCGCTGCTGGCGACCTACGGCCAGGGCCGGCCGGCGGACCGTCCGCTGTGGCTGGGATCGGTGAAGTCCAACCTCGGGCACACCCAGGCCGCCGCCGGCGTCGCCGGTGTGATCAAAATGGTGCTGGCGATGCGGCACGGGGTGCTGCCGCCCACCCTGCACGTCGACCAGCCGTCCCCGCACGTGGACTGGTCGTCCGGGGCGGTGCGGCTGCTGACCGAGGCGGTTTCCTGGCCGCAGCCGGCCGGGCGGCCCCGGCGGGCCGCGGTCTCCTCCTTCGCCGTCAGCGGCACCATCTCCCACGCGGTCCTGGAGCAGGCCCCGCCCGGTGACGACCGGGCCCGCCCCGACGGGCAGCCGGCCCTCGGCGCGTCCCCGGGCAGCGGCACGCCCGGCGACACCGGCCACCCGGGGGACACCAGCGCGCTCACGGGCACCAGCACGCCCGGAGAGGTCAGGGAGGTCCCGGCCGCCGGGAACATCACGAATACCGTGGACGCCCCGGACGCCGGGCAGGCCGGGCAGGCCGCGGGTACCGGGCAGGCCGGGAGCGCAAACGGAGATATCGGAGATATCGGGGACGCCGGCACGCCGCCGGTGGCGTCGGCTCCCGCGGTGCTGCCGTTCGTGCTGTCGGCGCGGTCGGCCGGTGCCCTGCGTGACCAGGCTCTGCGGCTGGCCGCCCACCTCGACGCCCGTCCCGGCCCCGGCCCGGCCGCCGTGGCGTGGTCGCTGGCCACGGCCCGGTCGCGCTTCGAGCACCGGGCCGTGGTACTGGCGGCGGACCGTCCCCGCCTGGCCGCCGGTCTCACCGCGCTGGCCCGTGGCGAGGTGGCCGACCACGTTGTCCAGGGCATCGCCGGTGGCGACCGGAGGATCGCCTTCGTCTTTCCCGGCCAGGGCTCCCAGTGGGCCGGGATGGCCGCGCCGCTGCTGGGCTCCTCCCCGGTGTTCGCCGAGCGGATGGCGGCGTGCGCCGCCGCCCTGGCCGGGCACGTCGACTTCTCACCCGTCGATGTGCTACGCGGCGAGCCGGGCGCGCCCGGCCTGGACCGGGTCGACGTGGTGCAGCCCGTCCTGTTCGCGGTGATGGTCTCCCTGGCCGCGCTCTGGCGGTCCTACGGCGTCCGGCCGCACGCCGTCGTCGGGCACAGCCAGGGCGAGATCGCCGCTGCCTGCGTGGCCGGCGCGCTGTCGCTGCCCGACGCCGCCAGGATCGTGGCGCTGCGCAGCAGGGCGCTGCTCGCGCTCGCCGGCCGGGGCACGATGGCCTCGGTGTCGCTGCCGTCCACCGAACTGGACGAACGCCTGGCCGCATGGGACGGGCGCATCTCGGTAGCCGCCAGGAACAGCCCGCGTTCGGCGGTCGTCTCCGGTGACCCCGATGCGGTGCGGGAACTGCTCGCCCGGTGCGAGGCGGAGGGGACGTGGGCCCGGGAGATCCCGGTCGACTACGCCTCGCACTCGGTGGCCGTCGAGGGGATCCGGCAGCGGCTGCTCACCGAGCTGGCCGGGGTCACCCCCCGCGCCGGCGACATCCCCTTCTGCTCGGCCGTGACCGGGGACCTGCTCGACACCGGCGCGCTCGACGCCGGCTACTGGTACCGCAACCTGCGCGACACCGTCCACTTCGAGCAGGCGACGCGGACGCTGCTGCGGCACGGCTACGACATCCTCATCGAGATCAGTCCGCATCCGGTGCTGACCATCGCCCTGGAGGAGACCGCGCGGGAAACCGGCCACGACGCCGTCGTGCTGTCCTCGCTGCGGCGCGGCGAGGGCGGGGCCGAACGCCTGCTGGCGTCGGTGTCGGAGGCACATGTCCACGGGGCGCCGCTGGACTGGCCCGCCGTTCTCGGCGGCGGCGTACCGGCCGATCCGGTGGACCTGCCCACCTATGCCTTCCAGCGGCAGCGGTACTGGCTGCGTCCCGCCCCGGCGTCCGCACCGGTCGCGTCGGCGGCGTCCGCACCGGTCGTGCCGTCGTTCTCGCCGCGCATTCCGGCGCCGTCACCTCCGGTGGACGCCCCGAAAGGCGCAGGCGGCAGCGACGCCGGTGACAACGGCGCGGGAAGCACCGGCACGGACGGCGGTACGACCGCCGGGGAGGACGGTGTCCCGCCGCTGGCACGGCGGCTGGCCGGGCTGACAACGGCCGATCAGGACCGTCTCCTGCTGGGGCTGGTGCGCGCCGAGGCCGCGAGCATCCTGCGTTATCCGCGGCCGGACCTGCTGGAGGTGGGCCGGGCCTTCCGCGACCTCGGTTTCGACTCGTTGACCGCGGTGCAGATGCGCAACCGGCTGGGCGCGCTGACCGGGCTGCGCCTACCCCCCACCGTGGTGTTCGACCATCCCACTCCGGTCGCGCTCGCCCGGCTGCTGCGCGCCGAACTGCTCCGCGGTGAGCCGGCGCCGGACGGCAACCGCCGTGGCGGCGGCCATGGCAAGCCGGCGCCGGACGGCCAGGGCGGCGGCCGTGGGGCCAGCCGAGGCGACGGTGGCGGGCGGGTCGGCGGGCCGTCGCCGGCCATGGCCGAGCTGGACCGGCTGGAGGCCGCCATCGCGGTGGTGCCGGCGGGCACGGACGAGCTCGGCAGGATACGCACGAGGCTGTCCGCGCTGCTGCGGCACTGCGCACCGGCCACCGCTACCCCCATCACCGCTACCCCCATCACCGCTACCCCCATCACCGCTACCCCCATCACCGCGGCCTCCGCCACCGAGTCCTCCGCCACTGGGCCTTCCGTCGCTACGGCGTCCGTTGCCGGAGCCACTGCTGTCGGGGCGGCCGCTGTTGGCGACCGGTTCGACCGCGCCACGGACGAGGAGCTTTTCGCGTTCATCGACGACGACCCCGGCGTCTACTGATCGTGCCGTGTCGGCGGCCGGAATCGTCGACGTCCGAAATCGCCGTGCTGAAATCCGGAATCATCATGAGAAAGTGACATGTGATGGCTGCTGAAGAGGAACTTCGGGTCTACCTGAAGCGGGTCGTGGCTCAGTTGCACGAGGTCCGGTCGCGGTTGCGCGCGGTGGAGGAGACGGCGGCCGAGCCGGTGGCGATCGTGGGGATGGCGTGTCGTTTCCCGGGGGGTGTGTCGTCGCCGGAGGGTTTGTGGGAGCTGGTGGCGCGTGGTGGTGACGCCGTTTCGGGTTTCCCGGTGGACCGGGGGTGGGATGTGGACGCGCTCTACGATCCCGATCGGGGGGTGCCGGGGAAGACGTATGTGCGGGAGGGTGGTTTCCTGCACGACGCGGCCGATTTCGACGCGGAATTCTTCGGGATATCGCGGCGGGAGGCGCTCGCGATGGATCCGCAGCAGCGGCTGCTGCTGGAGAGCGCGTGGGAGGTCTTCGAGCGGGCCGGTATCGACCCGCTGGCGCTGCGGGAGAGCCGGACCGGGGTGTTCATCGGCGCGACCGGCTCCGACTACGGCCCGACCCATCTCGACGCGCCGGACAACATCGGCCCCTACCTGCTGGCCGGGACGGCGCTCTCCGTGCTGTCCGGCCGGATCTCCTACACCATGGGATTCCACGGCCCCTCGTTCACGGTGGACACGGCGTGCTCGTCGTCGCTGGTGGCGCTGCACCTGGCCGGCCAGGCGCTGCGACGCAACGAGTGCTCGCTGGCACTGGCCGGCGGCGTGACCGTGGTGACCAATCTCGACCCGTTCGTCTCGTTCAGCCGGATGCGCGGGCTGGCCTCCAACGCCCGGTGCAAGCCGTTCGCGGCCGGCGCGGACGGCACGTCGTGGGGCGAAGGGGTGGGGATGCTGCTGCTGGAGCGGCTGTCGGACGCGCGCCGTAACGGCCATCCGGTGCTGGCGCTGGTCCGTGGATCGGCGGTGAACTCCGACGGCGCCAGCAACGGGCTGACGGCGCCGAACGGGCCGGCGCAGCAGCGGCTGATCCGGCAGGCGCTCGCGGACGCCCGGCTGTCCGCGGACGAGGTGGACGTGGTGGAGGCGCACGGTACGGGGACGAAGCTGGGGGACCCGATCGAGGCGCAGGCGCTGCTGGCGACCTACGGGCACGACCGGCCGGCGGGCCGTCCGCTGTGGCTGGGGTCGATCAAGTCGAACATCGGCCACACGGCCGCCGCCGCCGGCGTCGCCGGTGTGATCAAGATGGTGCTGGCGATGCGGCACGGGGTGCTCCCGTCCACGCTGCACGTCGACCGGCCGACCCCGCACGTGGACTGGTCGTCCGGGGCGGTGCGGCTGCTGACCGAGCCGGTCCCCTGGCCGGAGACGGGCGGGCGGCCCCGGCGGGCCGCGGTCTCCTCCTTCGGGATCAGTGGTACCAACGGGCACGCCATCCTCGAACAGCCGTCCCCGGCCGACGGCCCCGCCTCAGCGCCGCCCCCCACCGGCACCATCCACACCGGGGCCGTTGCCACCAGTACCGGGGCCGCCGGCACCGTCCCCACCGGGGCGATCCACGTCGGCGGGCTCCAGGCCGGGGTTCTTTCCGCCGGGGCTGTCGCCTGCGTGCTGTCGGCGCGTGGTGAGCCCGCGTTGCGGGCACAGGCGGGCCGGCTGGCCGATCATCTGCGGGCCGATCCGACGCTGGACGCCCACACCGTCGCCGCATCCCTCGCCACGACCCGGGCGCACCTGGAGCACCGCGCGGCCGTCGTCACCGCGGACCGCGACGACCTGCTGCGCACACTGGACGCCGCGGCCGCCGGGAGCGACGCGCCGGGCCTGCTGCGGGGGAGCGCGTCCACGCCGGGCAAGACGGCCTTCCTCTTCACCGGCCTGGACGACGTTGGCCGCCTGGCCGGCCCGAGTAATCCGGGCGGCCTGAGCGGTTCGGGCCACCCGGAGGCCCTGACCGGCCTGGGCAGTTCGGATGACTCGGGCGGCTCAGACGCTCTGGACGGCTCCAGCGGCCAGGATGGCTCGGGCGGTTCCAACGGCTGGGATGGTCGGCTGCTCGGGACGGGCCGGCAGCTTCACCGGACGTTCCCGGTGTTCGCCGAGGCGCTGGACGCGGTGTGGGCCGAGCTGGAGCACCATCTCGCCCGGTATCCCGGCCAGCGTCCCGACCGGCCGCTACGCGACGTGGTGTTCGCAGCCGAGGACTCCGCGTCCGCCGCCCTGCTCGCGCGGCCCGTGTTCGCCCGGGCCGCGCTGTTCGCCCTGGATGTGGCGCTGTTCCGGCTGCTAGAGCACTGGGGAATCCGGCCGGACGTCATCACCGGCGACGCCTGCGGCGGGCTGGTGGCGGCCCATGTGGCGGGCGTGCTCTCCCTGTCCGACGCCGCTACGCTGCTGGCCGCGCCGGGCCGGCTGCCGCGACGGCATCCCCGCGACAGCGACGGTGACGGCGCTGGCGACGGCGCGACGGCGGCGGCCGGCCCTGTCCCCGACGAGTTCCGCCGGATCGTCGACAAGCTGGCCTTCAGCTCCCCGACGGTCCCGATCCTCTCCGCCCGGACCGGCCGGTTCGTCACCGAGGAGGCCGGCACACCGGAATACTGGGCGCGGCAGCTCCACGACACCGGACTTTTCCAGGACGCGGTGCTTTCCCAGGACAGCGTTCCTTGCCGCGACACGGTGCCTTTCCGCGACGTGGTGACCGCGCTGGTGGCCGACCAGGTGACCGTGTTCGTGGAACTGGGCCCCCAGCCGGTGCTGTCGACGGCGGCCCCGGACCGTCCCATTCCCTCGGCCCCGGTCCCCAGGACGTCTCCGGCCTCGACACCGGTTCCGACACCGGTGATCGTCTCCGTTCTGGACGGGCGGCGCCCCGAGACCGATATGGCGATGACCGCCCTGGCACACCTGCATGTGCACGGGGTGACCCCACACTGGCCGGCGGTTTTCGAGCCGTGGCGGGCCCGGTGGGTCGACCTCCCCACCTACCCCTTCCAACGGCAGCGGTACTGGCTGAACAGCTCCCACAACCCCAGCAGCCACGAGCAGGCCGTCCCGACACAAGCCCCGTGACATTTCCGTGCACCAGCATCCGGGGCCTCCGGACCCAGGGAACGCGCCGCTCCTTCCGGATCCGAGAAACGGTGTGAGAACAGTGATGTTTACCTGTCTCCGCGCCTCGTGACCTTACCCCGAAGATCACCCATAAAGATCGTCGGAACTCCCGCCTCGAACGGCACACCGGTGTAGGTGGCTTCCGTCGTCATGGCAACGCCGGAGGGCCAATACGGCAACGTCAACGTTCGTACAGCGATGCCGGCAGGCAGACCGGCCGGCGGGCAGGCCGGCTACAGCAGGCGGATCGGGGTGCCGTCGTGCCAGGCGAGGATGTTCTCGACGATCTGTGCGTAGAACGCCCGGTAGCTGTCGGTGGTGACGTAGCCGATGTGGGGGAGCAGCAGGGTGTTGCGCAGCGTCCGCAGCGGGTGGTCGACCGGGAGCGGCTCGATGTCGTAGACGTCCAGGCCGGCGCCGGCGATGCGCCGTTCGCGCAGGGCGGCCAGCAGCGCGTCCTCGTCGACGATGGGGCCGCGGGAGGTGTTGACCAGGTAGGCCGTCGGCTTCATCAGGGCGAGGTCGGCGGCGCCGATCAGGCCCCGGGTCGTCTCCGACAGCGGCAGGTGGATGGTGATCACGTCGGAGCCGGTGAACAGTTCCCGCCTGCTGACGGCGCGCACGCCGTGCGGGGCGGCGCGTTGCGGGGTCAGGTGCGGCGACCAGGCGATGACCGTCATGTCGAACGCCCGCGCCAGCCTGGCGACCGGGATGCCGAGACGGCCGAGGCCGACGACGCCGAGGGTGTGCCCGGCCAGGCCGGGGCCGATGGTGTGCTGCCAGCCGCCGGCCCGGATGGCGGCGTCCTCCTGCGCGAAGTTCCTGGTGAGCGCGATGATCATTCCGATGGTGAGTTCGGGCATCGCGTTGCCCCACCCGGTGGTCCCGCAGACGGTGACGCCCTGTTGCCGGGCCGCGTCGAGGTCGATCGCCGCGTTGGCCATCCCGGTGGTGGCCAGCAGCCGCAGCGCGGGCAGCGCGCGCAGCAGGTCGGCCGGGAACCGGGTCCGCTCACGCATCGCGACGACCACCTCGCTGTCGCGCAGCCGCCGGACCAGCGCGTCGCGGTCGGGGATGTGCTCGTCGAGCACTTCCACCGTGTAGTGGTCGCGCACCGCCGACCAGTCGGCGCTGGTGAGCGCCACCCGCTGGTAGTCGTCCAGGATCGTCACCGTCGGCATGGGAGTCAGCGCACCCGCCCGGACGCGCAGCCCGCCGCTCCCTGCCGCCGCGCTCCCTGTCGTCATGGTCCCTGTGGGACGGGCTTCGCTCATGGCTGCTCCTGGCTATGACCCGACCGGCGGACTGGCGGACGGCCGTTACGTTACGGCCTCACGGGACAGGGCGGGCCACACCGGCCAAATGATCATTTCTGGCGTGCCGGCGGATTCCCGGCTGCTCCGGGCTGTGTCGGGGAAAACGTCTTGACCTGAAGTCAGGTTCAACTCGTAGTGTTCTTGTGCCTCGGCGGGCCACGGGCCGTTCGTCGCCGGCGTGGCCATCGCGGCCAGCCCGGCCGGCGGCGGTCGTGTGGATGGCGCCGGGGCACGCCACTGGTCGGCACGGCTCCGACCGGCACGGCGGTATGACAGCGTTGCCATCGTCCGGACTATCGTTCCGCTTCGCCTCGCCCTGCCGCGGAGAGAGACTGCATGCTGATCCGACTTCTGCGGGCCCACCTGGGCCCCTATGCCCGGCCGATCGAGATCCTGATCGGCCTGCAACTGGTGGCGACCATTGCCATCCTCTACCTGCCGACCCTGAACGCCGACATCATCGACCACGGGGTGGTCGTCGGCGACACCGGTTACATCCTGCGCATCGGTGGGATCATGGTCGGGGTCACCGTCGTGCAGATTCTCTGCGCCAGCGCCGCGGTGTATTTCGGCGCCCGTACCGCGATGGGGTTCGGGCGGGACGTGCGGGCGGCCGTCTTCGACCGGGTGCAGTCGTTCTCCGCCCGTGAGATCGGCCGGTTCGGCACGCCGTCCCTGATCACCCGGGCCACGAACGACGTCCAGCAGCTCCAGATGCTGGTACTGATGATCTTTACGCTGATGGTCTCCGCGCCGATCATGTGCCTGGGCGGTATCGCGCTGGCCGTGCATCAGGACGCCGGGCTGTCCCTCCTGCTGGTCCTGGTCGTGCCGCTCCTCGGTGTGATCATCAGCCTGGTGGTGCGCCGGATGCGGCCGCTGGGCCGGGCGATGCAGGAACGCCTCGACACCGTCAACCGCGTCCTGCGGGAGCAGATCAGCGGGCTGCGGGTGATCCGCGCGTTCGTCCGGGACGACCACGAGCAGCGCCGCTTCGGGACGGCCAACGCCGAGCTGGTCGACGTCTCACTGCGCTTCGGCCGGCTGATGGCGCTGATGTTCCCGCTGGTGCTGATGGTGGTCAACATCGTCAGCGTGGGGGTGCTGTGGTTCGGCGCGCACCGCATCGACGCCGGCCACATGCAGATCGGCGCGCTCACCGCGTTCCTCAGCTACCTCATGCAGATCCTGATGTCGGTGATGATGGCCACCTTCATGTTCATGATGATTCCCCGTGCCGAGGTGTGCGCGGAACGCATCCAGGAGGTGCTGGCCACCGGCTCCACCCTGCTGTCGCCGGCGGACCCGGTGCGCTCCCTCGACCGGCACGGCGAGCTGGAGCTGCGCGACGTCGGGTTCCACTACCCGGGGGCGGAGGCGGCGGTGCTGCGGGGGATCACCCTGCGGGCCCGGCCCGGCCGCACCACCGCGATCATCGGCAGCACCGGCAGCGGCAAGACGACACTGCTCAGCCTGGTCCCGCGGCTGGCCGACGCCACCGAGGGCGCCGTGCTCGTCGACGGCGTCGACGTCCGCGACCTCGACCCGGCGCTGCTCGCCGCCACCGTCGGGCTGGTCCCGCAGAAGCCGTACCTGTTCTCCGGCACCATCGCGACCAACCTGCGCTACGGCGACCCGGACGCCACCGACGACCAGCTGTGGCGGGCCCTGGAGACCGCGCAGGCGAGGGAGTTCGTCGAGGCCATGCCCGACGGCCTGGACACCGTGATCGCCCAGGGCGGGACGAACGTCTCCGGCGGCCAGCGGCAGCGCCTGGCGATCGCCCGGGTGCTGGTCCACCGTCCGGAGATCTACCTGTTCGACGACTCGTTCTCGGCCCTCGACTACGCCACCGACGCGCGCCTGCGCGCCGCGCTCGCCGGGGAGACCGCCGGCACGACCGTTGTGATCGTCGCCCAGCGGGTCGCCACCATCCGTGACGCCGACCAGATCATCGTGCTGGACGCCGGCGAAGCTGTCGGTACCGGCACCCATCATCAGCTGATGGCGGACAACGCCACCTACCGGGAGATCGTCCTCTCCCAGCTCACCGAGGAGGAGGCCGCGTGACCAGGCCGGCACCAGCGGCGGCGGCACCAGCGGCGGCGGCAGCGGCACGCCGGGGCCCGGCGCCGATGGGCGGCCCGGGCCGCTTCTTCGTCGGCCAGGGCGCCGCGGAGAAGTCGATGGACTTCGCCGGATCCAGCCGCCGGCTGCTCGGCCTGCTGCGCCCGCAGCGCCACCTGTTCGCCGCGGCGATCGCGCTGGCGACGGTCAGCGTCGGGCTGACCGTGCTCGGCCCGCGGCTGCTCGGGCACGCCACCGACCTGGTGTTCGCCGGGATCTTCAGCCGCCGGCTGCCGGCCGGCACCTCGAAGGCCGACGCCGTCGCCGAACTGCGCGCCGGCGGCCACGGCACCCAGGCCGACCTGCTCGCCTCGCTCGACGTCACCCCCGGCCAGGGGATGGACTTCGGCGCCATCGGCTCGGTGCTGCTGTGGGTGCTCGCCGTCTACGTGCTCGCCGGGCTGTGCGGCGTCGCGCAGGCCAGGCTCACGAACCTGGCGCTGCAGCGGGTGATCGGCACGCTGCGCGCGGACGTGCAGGCGAAGATCTCCCGGCTGCCGTTGCGCTACTTCGACCGCCAGCCCCGCGGTGAGGTGCTCAGCCGGGTCACCAACGACATCGACAACCTCCAGCAGAGCCTGCAGCAGAGCCTGTCGCAGATCATCGCGTCCGTGCTGACCATCGTCGGCGTCCTGTCGATGATGATCTGGATCTCCTGGGAGCTCGCGCTGATCGCGGTGGTCGCGGTACCGGTGTCGATCGTCGTCGCGACGAGGATCGGCAAGCTGGCCCAGCCGCAGTTCGTCACCCAGTGGAAGGTCACCGGCCGGCTCAACGCGCACATCGAGGAGATGTACACCGGGCACGCGCTGGTCCGGGTCTTCGGCCGTCAGCGGGAGTCCGCGCAGATTTTCCGCGAGTACAACGAGCAGCTCTACGCCGCCAGCTGGCGCGCGCAGTTCATCTCCGGGCTCATGCAGCCGGCGATGCTGTTCATCGGGAACCTCAGCTACGTGCTGGTGGCGGTCGTCGGCGGGCTGCGGGTCGCCTCCGGCTCGCTGTCGATCGGCGAGGTGCAGGCGTTCGTCCAGTACTCCCGGCAGTTCAGCCAGCCGCTGTCCCAGGTCGCCAGCATGGCGAACATGGTGCAGTCCGGGGTCGCCTCGGCGGAGCGGGTGTTCGACCTGCTCGACACCGCCGAGCAGGCACCCGACCCGCTCGTCCCGGCACACCCGGGGCGGCTGCGCGGCCGGGTCGCCTTCGAGCACGTTGCGTTCCGCTACGAGCCGGACAAGCCGCTGATCGAGGACCTGTCACTGACCGCGGACCCCGGGCACACCGTCGCGATCGTCGGCCCGACCGGCGCCGGCAAGACCACCCTGATCAACCTGCTGATGCGCTTCTACGAGGTCACCGGCGGCCGGATCACCCTGGACGGCGTCGACATCGCCACCATGTCCCGCGAGGAGCTGCGGGCGAGCATCGGCATGGTGCTCCAGGACACCTGGCTCTTCGGCGGCACCATCGCCGAGAACATCGCCTACGGCGCCGAGGGCGCCACCCGGGAACAGATCGTCGCCGCGGCCACCGCCGCGCACGTCGACCGCTTCGTGCGCACCCTGCCGGACGGCTACGACACGGTGCTCGACGACGAGGGCGCCGGCGTCAGCGGCGGGGAACGGCAGCTGATCACCATCGCCCGCGCGTTCCTCGCCGAGCCCCTGATCCTCGTGCTGGACGAGGCGACCAGCTCGGTGGACACCCGCACCGAGGTCCTGATCCAGCGGGCCATGTCCACCCTGCGGGCCGGGCGCACCGCGTTCGTGATCGCGCACCGGCTGTCGACGATCCGGGACGCGGACACCATCCTGGTGATGGACGGCGGCGCGATCGTCGAACAGGGCGACCACGCCAGCCTGCTCGCCGCAGGCGGCGCCTACACCCGCCTCTACCAGGCCCAGTTCGCCCAGGCCGTCGCCGAGGTCTGACGACCGCGGCGGCCGTAGGTCGTTTTCGTTGTCCTGACGACCCTTTCCACCTACGGTCTCCGCGTCTGTAGGTGGAAAGGGTCGTCAGGACAACGGTTTTCACCTACGGCCGGGCATCCTGCCCGTCGAAACCGCTTCGTTCGGCGTGGCCGTCTTCCTGTCGGGCCGGCGGGTGGGAACGGGGCCGCCCGCCCAGCAACGAACAGCAGCGCCATCGAGCACGGAATTCACGCCTCCGCGGCTCGCGGCTCCGCCCCGAAGGGCAGCTACAAAGATCGCCGGATGCCGTGGTGGACAACAGCCGGACACGGCGCCCACCCTGGCGGGCCGGCGGTGGGCCGTAAAGTCGCCGGTGGCGGTCCTTGTCCCGAGGCAGTGGGAGGTTCTGCCCCGAGGCCGTGGAGGGCGGTGGCCGGTGCGGCGGTTCAACACGGCGGGCCCCTGCCTGCCGGAGTACCACTACATGGTGCCGGCGTTGTCACGGCTGCCGGAGGCGCCAGGGCTGGTCGAGCAGTCGGGGGGTATTTCGTGGTGCACGCGCCCCGGCAGACGGGGAAGACGACAGCGCTGCGGGCGCTGGCGCAGGAGCTGACCGCCATCGGCCGGTACGCGGCGCTGTACTTCTCCTGCGAGCTGGGTGAGGCCGCCGGCGACGACTACGGTGCGGCGTAACTCGGCATCCTCGGTGAGATCCGTCGGCGTGCCGAGCTCGCTCTGCCAGCGGAACTGCATCCGCCGATGTGGACGCAGGCATCCGAGGCGGACCTGCTCGCTGCCGCGCTCGCGGCGTGGGCGCGGGTGTGTCCGCGGCCGTTGGTGCTGTTCTTCGACGAGATCGACGCGTTGCGCGGGCAGAGCCTGATCAGTGTGCTGCGGCAGTTGCGGGCCGGGTTCACCGATCGTCCGGCGGCATTCCCGGCATCGGTGGCGCTGTGCGGGCTACGCGACGTCCGCGACTACCACCCTCGAAATCGCTTCGCGATTCCGCGGGTCCCCGGGGCTGCCTCCGGCGGTGACCCGTCCCGGCTGGGCACGTCCAGCCCGTTCAACATCAAGCTGAGGCCGACCCGCTGCGCCGCGGCCTGATCCAGCTCGACGGCTACCTCGACCGCATCCACCTCGACCACGGCGTCCTTGTCCTCTTCGACACCCGTCCCGACGCCCCACCCATCACCGAAAGAACCACCATCACCACCATCCCCAGCCCCGCCGGCCACACCATCACCCTCCTACGCGCCTGACCGCGAGAATGCAAAAAATAGATCAAAGTT
>NZ_CAKKTL010000050.1:0-1459 GCF_920664355.1 Protofrankia sp. CiP1_Cm_nod2 | reverse complement strand
CGGATCGCGCAGAACTGGCGGGCGCCGGTGAGGGTGCGTAGACACCCGGATACTTTCTGCCGCAGTTTGATCATGCGGATGTCGCGTTCCGAGCCGTTGTTGTCCGCGGGTATCCGCGGGTTACTGGTGAAGCGCAGGTAGTCGGCTTCGCGGTCGACGAGCCGGCAGGCCAGCGCGTGGCGGGCGGCCATGAGCTTCGTGCCGCGGGGCGAGGTCTGGGTGATCCCGATGTGGGCGGCGTGGCGCAGCAGCCGGGTGTGGGTCGCCAGGTCGGTCGGGTCGACCGTGGTGCCGGTGGCGGCGGCGTCGACGGTGAGCCGGTGCAGCGCGAGGAGAGCATCGGCGGCCTGGGTGGCCCAGCACCAGCTGCCGGCCGGGGCGGCGTCGACGATCCCCTGCAGCTCACGCAGCACGTGGGCGACACACAGCTGGTGGGTGGCGTCGGTGTAGGTGTCATACGGCGCCCAGGCGTCGTGGATCACGATCCCGGCGAAGCCGGAGAGCACCCCGAGGGCGTCGATCCCCGCGGTTCCGCGTTTCGGATGGCAGTCGATCAGCGTGTACCGGTCGGTGCGAGCGACGTGCACCCAGTGCAGTTTCCCGGCGACCCGTAGCCCGGTCTCATCGGCGCCGACGACCTCGGCGTCGGCGAGGCACTGGCGGACCGTGGCGAGGAAGCCATCCAGGCCCGTGGCGGCACGGGCGGTCATCGCACCGACCGTGCCCGCCGAGATCGGGATCCCGACCAGCTCGGCCAGCGCGGTCGCGGTTCGTTCCTTCGACAGGAACTGACCGGAATAGAGGTAGACCGCCGCCGCGCTCACCCGGGGCCCGTACTGGACCGGGGCATCCACCCCGTCCGGCGCGGTCGCCTTCGTGCGTGTCCCGCAGCCGCATTCCCGCTCGACCAGCTCATGTTCGATCACATGCGGGCGTAGTTCGGGCAGGTCGAACACCTGCCGGCGTTCGGTCCGGGCCACCGGCCGGCCCGCCAGCGACGCCCCGCAGCCCCCACACGGCCCCGGTTCGTGCCGCAGCCGCACGTCGGGATCGTCCACCATCCGCAGCGTCGATCCGGGATGCCCGCCCTGCCCACCAGGGCGCCGGCCGGACTTCTTCCGCAATGACTTCGGGGGCGGTTTCGCCAGCCCGTCCGAACTCGGTGGCTTCGCCGAGTTCCGCGACGTCTTGCCGACCTGGGCCTCCAACTCGGCGATCCGCGCCCGGGCCTGTTCCAACTCGGCCCGCAACTGCGCGATCAGTGCCGCCTGCTCCACCACCAGCGCCGCGAGCTCGTCATACGACGGCACCGACGGTGCGGGCGGATCACCGGACACACCTGGACCCTACGGTCCGATCAACCACGCGGCGCCAACGCTCCTGGGCTGCCAGGTCATCGAAGAGTCCCAGCCTGCCATGAAACCAAAAACAAACGATCTACGAGACCTGACCAGTTACC
>NZ_CAKKTL010000049.1:0-27615 GCF_920664355.1 Protofrankia sp. CiP1_Cm_nod2 | reverse complement strand
GCCCGGAACCCGCCATCTCGCAGCCGGCTGTGCCGGACCCGGCCGGCCTGGCGTCCGCCACGCCGGCGGCCGGCACCGCCGAGCCTGTCGTGCCGGCCGCCGCCGGGCCGGGGAAACGCCGCCGTGCGCTGGGCGTGCTGGTACCGGTGGTGGGCGGCTTCGCGCTGGCGGCACTGCTGCTGTTGCTGGTACCGGGGCTCGGGCTGCGTTCCCCGGATCCGAGGGTGACCATCTCGGCGGCTCCGCCGTCCGCGCCGGGCGGTGCCACCCCCAGCGCGTCCGCCGCCGCCTCGGCCGCCCCGGCCGCATCGGCTTCCGTCGCGGGGCCGCCGGGCAGCCAGGTCCCGGGTACGGGGGCGCCGGTCGTCCTGCCTCCCCCCGCGGCTTCGTCGGTGCCCGCCAGCGCCGTCCCGTCGCAGCCGGATCCTGCGACAAGCTGCGCACCACGCAACCGGAACGTCACGGACTACGCCGGACGGACCTTCCCCACGTACAACTGCCGTACCTACGTCGGTTCGGCCGTCTACGCCAACGTCCAGGCCGGGCAGGAGCCGCAGGAGCTCGACGACAGCGGCTACATGAACGCCGCGCCAGCCGTCTGGGTGGTCTGCCAGCTGCGGGGCCGGGCTAATCCCGTGGTACAGGGCAACACCAACACCTGGTGGCTGTACACCCAGGGTGATAGTTCCCGGCCCAACACCCATGGCTACCCGGCCGCCTGGGGGTATCTGCCGGCGACCGTGGTGGCCCAGGGAGGGCAGGACGAGCCGATCCCCGGGGTGCCCACGTGTTCGTCGTACCTGTAGGGCCCCGGCTGCCGGCAGGGGCCGGCGCGGGGGTGGCGTCTCGCCCCGCGCGGGGCGCCCCGGCGGCGGTCGGACCGGCCTGTCGCGCCTCCCGCCCGGTGCTCCGCTCCGCGGCGGCGTCCTGCCTCGTGCCCCTGGCGTCCGGCCTCGTGCCCCCGGGTTTCGTCAGGCTCGTGAACGGTGTGGGAAGGTGTCCGGCATGACGTACCTGCCAGGCGTCGAGGAGGCAGCGTCGTGGTGGCCGGCCCGTCCGACCGGGCGTGCCGGGCAGGCCGGACGGGCCGGGAACCGGGCCGGGGATGCCGGCGGGCGGGCCGGGAACGCCGGGCGGGCGGGCTTCGTCCGGGCGGTCGCGGGCGCTGGTGCCGCCGCGCTTCTCACCCATGCGGTCCCCTCGGTGGCCACCCTGCGCCGACTGCGGATCCACCTGATGCCCGGGCTCGCCGGGATCGGCGCGCCGGACCACGTGGCGCTCACCTTCGACGACGGCCCGGACCCGGCGTCCACCCCGCTGTTCCTCGACGTGCTGGCCGAGCTGGACCTGCGGGCGACCTTCTTCGTCCTCGGGACGATGCTGGAGCGCGCGCCACACCTGGCCGAGCGGATGGTGGACGCCGGTCACGAGCTGGCCGTCCACGCCTGGGACCACCGGCCGATGCTGCTGCGCGGGCCGCGCTCCACCTACCGGCAGCTGTACCGGACCCGGGAGCTGATCACGACGGTGGCCGGGCATCCGCCGCGGTTCGCCCGGCCACCGCACGGCATCCTGTCCGCGGGGTTCCTCCTCGCCGCCCGCCGGCTGGAGCTGACCCCGGTGCTGTGGACGGCCTGGGGCCGGGACTGGACGTCGACGGCCACGCCGCTGACCGTCCTCGACACTCTCGCCCCGGACCTGCGCGGCGGCGGGACCGTCCTGCTGCACGACTGCGACTGCACGTCCGCGCCGCGGGCGTGGCGCAGCGCCCTCGGCGCACTGCCCGAGCTTGCCGCCCGCTGCCATGACCTGGGCCTTCGCCTCGGCCCGCTGGCCGAGCACGGCCTTCGCCCCGGAATCATGTGATCGCATCCTGCTGGACCGCGGAACGAGGGAACAAACGGTCGCCCCGGTGGTCGTTCACGTACTCGCTTCCCAGGAATGTCAGGTCTCCGGGTACAGCGAGTAGCCGGGGAAGTTTTTCGGGGTGCCTCGCCACCTGGGCAAACTTGCCGATCACGCCTCTGAGCTGGACGTTTGACCTTGCGGCATCTCTCGTGACCTCACACCGGTTTCCGAGTGAAACGGCCCAGGAACGGCCCAGAGATCGCCAGCGGGGCGTCTGATTCGGACGTCCCACCGGCCTCGTCCGACCCGTCATCGGCGCACGTTCCGTAGCCGCGCGCGGAGGCCTGCGATCCCGTCCCGCAGTGACCAGCGGGCCGCCGCCGGCTTGGACGGAGCCGAGGCTGCCGCGCATCCATTCCCGGAACCGCTCGTCCGCCTGTTCGACGTCCATGTCGTGTTCAGCCGTCATCGCCGTCGCCGTCGACGAGGTGGCGCAGGTAGGCGCTCGGGTTGTCCAGGTAGCGCCGCCAGTGGTCCACCAGCTCCAGTTTCTCCCACGAGGTGCGCCGGAACCCGTGCTCGCCTATCTCGATGATGTCCGCGCCCGGGGTCGCGGCCAGGATCGGGGAGTGCGTCGCGCAGATCACCTGCGCCCCGGACCGCCCCAGCTCGTACATCAGCGAGGTCAGGTGCAGGCAGGACGTGAACGACAGCGCCGACTCCGGCTCGTCCATCACGTAGAAACCGGGAGCGTTCATCATCGTCCGGAAGATGGTCGTGAAGCCTTCGCCGTGGCTCATCCGGCGGGTGTCCTCGGCCCAGTAGCCCGGCACGCCGCCCAGGTTCTCGGTCATGGCGAACGCGGTCTCGGCCCGTAGGAAGAAGCCCTTCTTCTTCAGCCGCGGGCCGCCCAGCATCCGTGCTCCCGCCGCGGTCGTCTCCAGCCGCAGCACCGTGCCCAACGGGCTTTTCCGCGGATCCGGCCGGCCGGTGCGGGCACCGGCCCGGCCGCCGTAGGGGTCCAGCCTGAACCCCTCGGCGATCGCTTCCACCAGGGTGGATTTGCCCGAACCGTTGTCGCCGACGAGGAAGGTCACCGGGTGGGTGAATGTCAGGCCGTGTTCCACCAGTGCCGCCACGCAGGGCACCGTGAACGGCCACGCGTCGCGTTCGGACGGCTCGGGTGCCAGCGAGTCGGGGATGTAGGCGCGCCGGACAAACACCGGGCCTCCTCACTGAACGGGTGGCCGTAGGAACGCCCCAGGGCGGCCATCGACACTATTGTGCTGGCCCCGGGGACGTGTGCCGGGGCTTCGCCGCGGGCGGAAGCGAGTCCGGGCCGGCGCACATGATCGGCGGGTCGACCGAGTGAGGCCGTCTCCGGCGCGCGCAGAGGCGGGGCCTGGTGCTCGTTCATGCGGACGCCCGGGCCGCCTTGGGATGGCACCGAGTGCACGGGACACCGCCAGGACGGCCGGTGTCAGTCCGGAACGACACGTTGGCTTGCAGGACAGCCGGGGCGTGGCCCATGTCCCCGCCGCAGGAGCCGCACCATGGGGGCACGCCTGTACTGGCCGTACGGGGCGGGGGTGTGGACATCCACCCCGTCCAGCCCGGTTCGGCTGTCCTGGTGGCGTCTGGGCGGCATTCTGGGCATGTCCCGTCGGGGCGGAACATGGCGGCCGGGTGGGTGAGGCACACCAGCTTGGACGGGTGCCCTGCCGGGCCGGACGCGGTGGCCCTGGCCATCTCCTCGTCCAAGATCCGGCGGGTCCGCTCCCGGCCGGACTCCCTGCGCGGCCGGCCGGAGCTGGACGCCGCGGGCGGGACCATAGAGGGCAGGAAGCGGGTAGGTGCCGTCTCGACCGCCGTCCGCAGGTAGCCGGCCGGGTCGTGCACATCCCGCAGGGTGCCGTCCTTGCGGCGCAGCACCATCGCCACACCCTTCCCGGCGAGCTCCCTGTCGATCGTCTGCCCGGTCGCCTCGTGCACCGCGTCGGCGAGGACCTGGAGCAGGTCGACGGCCGAGCCGACAGCGGGAGCCGCAGTCGGAACAGTTGGAACACGGGTGTGGGGGCCGTCGTCATCAGCGGCCCCCACGACGCCGTCCGGTTGGGTCTGGCGGACGCAGTCCAGCAGCACCGTCACAGGGTCGACACCCGGCGGGAGTTCCCCGCCCAGCTCGTCGGCGAGTGCACCCGGCTCCACCCCGGCGGCAAGCCGCTCCGCGACCGCGGCCACCAGCCGGTGACGTGCGGCGCTGTCCAGCATCACCCCGTTGCCGATCACCTCGCCGTCAACCAGCGACCCCGCGGTGAGCATCCACGGGCCGGAAGCCGACAGAACCGCTGATCCTCTGTCCCCCTCGATGCCCGTAGTGGAGCCGGCCGGGCTGGGGTCGGGAGAGTGCGTCGAAGGGTGAGGGTCCGGCGAGGCGGTACCGGCCACGGCGGGAGGCGGGCTGACGGTCACAGCCCGGGGGTTATCCACATGATGATTTTGTTCGCGCGCGTGCGCGAGATCATCATCATCAAAATGTTCTTCTAAGAACTGATCTTCTGAGAGTTGGTCTTCTTGATGACCGACCGGTTTCCGTGAGACGGCAGACCGTGAGACGGAAACCGGTAGCACGGTCCGCGTGCTCGGTTCGTCGCCATCCGTCGATACGTCCAGGTCGGACCGTGTTACCGGATCCGGTAGTACGGTGGCTGTGCCCGAGTCGTCGCGTTCCGGAACATCCCTGACAATCCAGGGTTCCGATGTCCACCGGCCGCCGTCTCTGCGGACGCGCCGTGGTCGGGCGAGGTATCCGGTCGCCACCAGCCCTTTCAGGGCGTTGTCGACCGCGCGGCGGCCGTCCTGCGGGAACGCCTGCCGGATCGTCTCCGTGGTGACCTCGTATCCGTCCCGGTGAGACAGCAGCCACGCGAGGATGCCGCGGGCAAGGCCGGACAGGTCCCGGTTGCGCACGATGGCGTTGGGGACGCGGGTGTAGCTGGCCGTGCTGGTGCGGATGACCTTCATCGCATCACCGGCCGGGAGCGAGCGAGAGTGCGGCGCCTCGGGTCGGGCAGGCTGCCGCGGGCAGAATGAACCACGGGTCGTGAGCCCTTCTTGCGAAAGGGTGATCGGCTAAGGGCCCGTTCCGGTGTTGCTGCACTGGGCGGGCCCGCTTCATGCGTGGGTGGGGCGGGTCAGCTACGCCTGGCGGCCCACGCCCGGATCTCATCCGCCACCCACAGCCGCGCGTGGTGCAGCCGGTAGGCGGCAGCGGGTAGGCCCTGTAGCCCAAGTACCTCGTGTGGACGCACCCCGAGGTACTCGGCGACGTCGGCCGCCGCCCACATCTCGGGTAGCGACTCGGCCGCGACATCCCGGACGGCTTCGGGCCGGTGGATGGCGATCCAGTTTTCGACGTCCGCGGGATGCCAGAACGGCACCGCGCCTTGCAGGCCGCGAGCGGCAGGCAGGGGGAACGCTCCGGTCTTGGTGAGCTGGCGGGCACGCTCACGGGAGATCCCGAGCCGGGCCGCGATGTCGCTGGTGGTCCAGAACTGCGGCTCATCTGGTCGGGTCACACCTCCAATCGTGGCATGGCGCAGACACATACGGTTGCGCTATCAGGTGGCACAAGACCACTATTGCGCTTGTGCCACTGTATGCCCTAACGTCAACGGCGACCACTTCGACCAAGGAGGACACGTGAGCGACCAAGACGGGATCGATCCGCTGATCAGTCCTGGTCAGGCCGTCGCGCTACTACGCGACAAGGGCCTGAACGTCGACGCCCGGACCCTCCGCCGGTGGGCGACCTCCGGGCGCATCCCCGCCCGCAAGATCCCATCCGGCCAGTTCCGCTACCGGCGCAGTGACGTACTCGTGATCGCGGACGACCTCACCGGCGCAGCCTGACCCGCAACGCAAGGCAGCCCCGAACCGGTGATTCCAGCACCGGCCGGGGCCTACGGACCACCTGACACGACAGGAGACCCGCACATGCAGCTTCTCACCCGCAGCACGGCCCGCCTGGTCGTAGCGCTTGCCGCCGTCGCGGCCCCCGCACTGTTCCGTGCCCGCCGCACCCCGGCTTCGGTCACCGCGGCTACTCCCGTCCTGACCGCCGAGCCGGGGCCGATCGCCGTAGCCGACCCCGCGGACGTCTACACCCCGGACGAGATGCCCGCCGTCGAGGTCATCGAGGAGGCAGCGGCCAGCTACGAGACGGCTTCCGAGCAGGCCAGGACCGCCGACCGTGGCAAGCGCAAGGCCCGGAAGCTGCTGGATCGGCTCCCCGCCGGCGTGTACGGCTCGTGGGCCGTGGACCGGGTCGAGTCCAGCCGGCAGACCGCCGACCTGGACGCGATCCGCGCCACCTACGCCCGGCACGGGCTCGGCGACGTTCCGATGCGGCCATGCGCTCCCTCGCTGCGGGTCACCCGCGCCGCCGTCCTGGCGGTGGCGGCATGAGCGCCGACGACCTGTTCGCCAGCCACCCCGACCTGATCGATCTGGAAGCGGACAACACCTACAGCGCCGGTTTCCTCGCCGTCGCCGCGGCGATCCGCGCCTACGAGGATGCCGCGGCCAACCCCGACATCCCCCCGATCCCCCGCCTGATCATGATCTACATGGCGCGAGGCGCCGAACTCGCCGTCCAAGCCCTCATCGACTGCCTCAACGACGACGGAGACGAGCTCGCTCTCCTGCACGGCTGGCTGGTCACGATCGCCGAAGACCCGACCGAACGCGTCGACACCCGAAAGGCTCGGGAGTGGGAGGCGGCCGGGTACCGGACGGCCCTGAACATGATCACCCGCCTGCCCATCTTCGAGGACCTCGGTCTCGCCAAGGTAACTGGGGGTGCCCGGTGACCACGCCGATCCTCCCCGACTTCCCGCCGGTCGACCCGGCGTTCGTGGAGCCCACGATCGCTGACCTGACCGAAGCGTCCGGACGGGTTGCCCAGTACGGGCCGAACACGGTCCGTACCACCGCGTTCATGCTCGCCACGGACGCGCTGACCGCCGCACTGACCAGCGGCAGCATGGCCGAGGTCCTCCGGGCTGTACGCCAGATGGTCGCCGTGGACCGGGCGGTCATCGCGTACCAGCGGGGCGAGCTCATCACTGGCGAGGCTGACGGGCTGGACGACGACGTCGCGACCGTCCCGGGCGTTCTAGACGGGTTCGCGTGCCTGGTCTGCGGCGCCGACCTGACCGTGCCCGGTGTCGCCAGCGTGCCGGCTGGCGCCGTGGGCGAGTGTCAGGTGTTCGCCTGCTCGGCGCACGGCCAGGACCGCGACGGCGGGCCGGCGGCGGTGACCCGGTGAGCCGGCCGTGTGGGCTGTGCGCCGGGCTCGGGGTGGTGGACGGCGCGTCGTGCCCGGTCTGCTTCCCCCGGGCCGGCACCGGCGAGCGCGGTGCGCGGAAGAGCCCGAAGTCGGTCACGATCCCCACGTCGGTCAAGGAGATCAAAAACCTGGTCGGCAGGAAGCGGATCGACAAGACGACGACCAAGGACGGGGTGACGACGCGGGACCGGCTCACCGGCCGGGAGTCGACCACGCTGACCCCCGCGCAGAAGGCGGAGCTTGCCCGCCGCCGGAAGGCCAAGAAGAAGGGCGGCCGGTGATGGGTACGAAGATCAGCGCCGATCAGTGGATCAGCCGTCTGATCGGCGCCGGCCTGGCCGTCGTCGCGGGAGTCGCGGCGATCGTCAGCTACCGGCACATGCGGGACCTGTCCGCCCGCCACGGTGAGGACGGGCTGTCCTCCACGATCCTGCCGTTGTCCGTGGACGGCCTGCTGGCGGTGGCCGCGCTGGTGCTGCTCGCGGATGCCCGTGCCAACCGGCGCAGCGGCCGGGCCACCGCCTGGTTCGCGGTCACGCTCGGGATCGGCGCGTCCGTGGCCGCGAACGTGGCGCACGCCGAGCCGACGTGGACCGGCCGTCTGATCGGCCTGTGGGCGCCGGTCGCGCTCGCGGTCGCGCTGGAACTGGCCCTGCGCCACGTCCGGCATGTGGCGGCCCTATCCGTCGCTCCGACGGTGGGCTCCGGTCCAGCCGTCAAGGCGACAGCCGATCCCCTACCGGTCCAGTCCGCACCCCCTGTGGCCCGGGCTACGCCACCGGCCGAGCCACCCGCGGCCGATCCCGTGCCGGTGGCCGGGCCACCCGTGGCCGACCCTGACCCGCCGGTCGAGCCGGTGGGTGCTGCCGGCGGGTCGACCCGGCACCGGGTGGCCGCGCTGGTCAGCCGGATCCCGGCCGACGACCCACGATCCGACCGCGCCTTGGCCGCGGAGTGGGCACCCCTGGTCGGTGTCACGCCGTCGACCGTTCGTAACCACCTGTCAGCGCTACGGCGGGAGGAATCATGACCAGCATCCGCGCGGACCTGCGCGCCTTGCCGTGGTGGGCGGCTGTCGGGCTCGTGCTCCTGGCCGTCGTTGTCCTGGCCCTGAGGATCGCGGGTCTGCTGGTCCTGGCGGTCGTGGACGCGGCCCAGCGGATCGAGATCGCCGTGTCGACCGCGGCCGGTATCGCTCCGCTGGCAGCCTCCACGGTGATCCTGCCTGCTGACGCGCCGATGCCCGGGTGGACGCGATGACCGCGCCGGTACGACTCGACAAGGCGGACGCTGTGGGGGACGTTGTCCCGGGCCCGTGGCTACCGGCCATCCCCGACCCGGACAGCAAGCCAGCCACCGGCCCGGCCACACCAGCCCCCCCGGCCAGTTCGCCGGATGCCCCGCTGCCGGTACCGGCACGCCGACCACTGGCCGACGACCCCCTACGCCTGCCCGTGTGGCTGACGGATACCACGGTGGCGCGGGCCCGGCTCGACCACGGCGGCCGGATGGCCACCCGGGCGGCCGTGCGCAGCCTGCGCCGCTCCCCGCTGGCCATCCTGCGCGGGGTGTGGCGCGGTGGCCGGGTCTGGTGGCGCTGGGTCCGTGCCGAAGACCTCGCCGACGAGCTCCGCGACGCGGCCACCGGCAAGCTCGGCAAGGACGTGTTCCTGATCCGGGATCATCGCCGGATCCGCTGGTACCTCACCGGCGCGACCCTGGCGACCACCGGCATCGGGGAGACCGTCGCCGCGCTGGCCGTCGGTGAGTGGGTGCCGGTCGTCTCCGGTCTCGCCGCGGCCGGCACGGCGGCGGTCGCCGGACGGCGCAGGCGAACGCCGGGTGCGCCGGCCGGGTACGGCGCCGACCGGGACATCCGGGTCGGGCTGGCCCCGGAACATCTCAACGGCGCGTTCCGCGCGGCCGGGCTCCTGAAACCGGCCGCGGGGCTGGTGCTGTGCTCGCCGGTACTCCGAGACGGTACCGGCTGGGCTGTGGTCGCGGACCTGCCGTTGGGCGGCGGGAAAACCGCCGCGCACGCCATCGCGAAAGCCGATGTCCTCGCGGCCGAACTCGGCGTCGACGAGATCCAGCTCATCATGAGCCGGGTACGGGCCCATCAAGGCGGGCACGGCCGGCGGCTGTCACTGTGGATCGCCGACGATGACCCGTATCTAGGCCCGTCCACGGTGTCACCGCTGGTCGACGCGGACACCTTCGATTTTTGGACGGCGGTACCGTTCGGCCGGGATGCCCGCGGCAACCGGATCACGCTGGGCATGCTGTGGGAGTCGGCGTTTTTCGGTGGCCTGCCGCGCCGCGGCAAGACCTTTTCCATGCGGCTGCTGGTATCCGCCGGGGTACTCGACCCGTGGGTGCGGCTGTACCTCGCCGATGGGAAAGGCGGTGCTGATTTCCGGCCGGCCGCGAAGGTCGCCCACCGGTATATCCGCGGCGCGGACGACGAAGATCTCGCCGCGTTGGAAGTCATGCTCGACGAGCTGATCGCCGAGATGTCGCGGCGGTTCGCGCTGTTCGCGACCCTACCGACGAGCATGTGCCCGGAAGGCAAGCTCACTCCGGACATCATGCGGCGGTACATGATGCCGCTGGTCCTGGTCGTGATCGACGAGTTGCAAGAGTACTTCGAGGCGATCGACGAGGAGAAGGACCGGCGTCGGATCATCGGGAAGCTGGCCCGTATCGCACGCCGCGGCCCGGCGGCCGGATTCATCCCGATCTATGCGTCGCAGCGGCCGGACGCCAAAAGCGTTCCCACGAAGCTCCGGGAGATCGTGTCGCGGCGGTATTCCACGCAGGTCACCGACAAAACCAGCTCGGACATGGTCTTGGGAGACGGTAAGGCCGCGATGGGTGCGGACGCTTCCACCTTGTCCGAGGAACACAAAGGCGTCGGGGTGCTGGTGACCGGCCCGGCGAACCACGTGACCGTGAAATGCGATTATCTCGACAATCCGGCGTTCGACGTGGTGTGTTCCCGGGGGCGGGTGTTGCGGGTGGCTGCCGGCACCCTGACCGGTCAGGCGGCCGGTGACATCCCGTCCGCGGCCGGGGACGTCGGCTACACCATCCCGCAGATCATCGGGGATGTGATGGAGGCGTTCGGGTCCCGGTCGCGGATCTGGACGGAAGACCTGCTGTCCGCGCTGGTGAACCTCGACGAGGACGGCTACGGGGATTTCGATCCGGCCATGCTCGCGGCCGAGCTGGACCGTGCCGGGGTCCGCCGCACCACCAAGCAAGTCAAGATCGACGGGGAGAACCGTGCCGGGTATCTGCTGCGCGACATCGAGGGCGCGATCCCGCCGGACGTGCTCGCGGCCCGGCCGGTAGAGGGGGCCGACGCTACCTCCCCGCCCGCCCCGGCCGGCGGCTGACCGGCCGGCCGGCAGCCCACATGTAGACACCCCCCGCTACCGGCGTAGCGGCCCCGGTAGACCCCGCTGACCTGCGCGGTAGCAGCGGTAGCGGGGGTGTAGCCCACCTGCCCAGGACGGCCACAGAGACCCGTTCGAGACCGAAGGAGAAGACGTGAAGATCAGGATTGGCGGAAAGGCCGAGAGTCGCCGTGCCGCGGCTGCTCGAACCAGGTGGAACCGCAGCATCTCCGAGACGTGGGCCGCGAAGGATCGGCACCTGCCTCCCGGCTACCGAGACACAGACGGTCGAGTAGTCGAACGCGGCACCGGCTGGACAGATGAGGAGTGGCTGACCCACATCGCGGAGCGACGCGCGGGCCGCGATTGACCCCGCACCGACAACGCCCACGGCCCCGGTCTCGAGAACCCCTCGGGACCGGGGCCGTGGGCGTGAACGGCGGCCGGCCGGTGTTCACCCTCGGGTACGCAGCGGTCCGTAGAGGGTACGCAACGCGATCTTCCCGGCGCCGGGAAAATGGTATCAATCGGCTACACAGCGATCCGTAGAGGATGCGCAGCCTTGATCACTTTACCGGCGCCGGTAAAGTGATCGCTCCCATCCGCGACCGGGCGCACGTGAACGTCGACAAAGCTGACGTTCACCGAGGGTCAGCTCCCCCCGCGCCCGGGCCGGAGTCACTTTAGGGACGCCCCGAAGGTGACCATGAAGTCAGCTCCCCGCGCGCCCGGGCCGGAGCCCCGGGCATCTTGGACCGGTGCCTGAGACCTGTCCACGGAAGGTGGCCGCCGCGCTACAACATGCGGGTTCGTGATCTTATGGGCGCCCATAAGATCGGCCCCCCGCCCGCTCGGGCCGGACCGCATCCTGGACGTAAGCCTGGCTTACGTCCACTCGGGCCGGACCGACCATCGGTAGCGGCTATGGTGCCGTGCTCGCCCGGCTCCCCGCCCGTCCGGCCCGGACCGTTATCAACATGAGCCTGGCTCAATGTCACGCCACAGCCCCCTGGGGCCGGACCGGAGAGCGATCTTCGAGGAGGCTCGAAGATCGGCCATCTCCATCTGCGCACAGGCCGCCCGGGTCACACGAGTCGATGACGTGAGTAGTACTCACCTCGTGACACCTTCGAGGCTCCCACCCGCGCCCGGCTCGCACGGACGTCAGCAAAGTTGAAGTTCACCAAGGGTCACTCCCCCGCCTTCACTCGCGCCCGGGTCGGACCCTACGTGAGCTGGTCAGACGGACAGCGTCCGGATCATCTCGGCGACGTCGCGGACGGCGGCATGCCCGGCCGGGGCGCGGCCTACGAACGCGGTTGCCCGTTCGATCACTCCAGTGGCTGGAGTCCCGACCGCGGACGCGCGCGCGATCGCCTCACCGACCAGGTGCGCGCCGGTGGCCGGGTCGCTGCCGGCCAGCGCCATCCCGTAGGCGGCCCGCAGGCACACCGACAGCGCCTCGTTCCCGGCCCGGTCGGCCCGCGGTAGCCACTCGTCCGCGACCGCGCCGGCGGTCCGCGCATCTCCGAGGCGGGCGTAGGCATCGACGGCGTAGCTGGCCAGCTCCGCCGGGGACAGGCCGCGGAACGGCTGCGCGTCGACGAGCGACACGGCGTGCTGGTCCACGTTCCGGCGGGCGGCCGTCAGCGCGGCGTCGGCCTTGGCCGCGTCACCGAGGCGGGCGTAGGCGCGGCCGGCGATCCCGTACAGCCGCGACCCGGCCGGGCCGTCCCCATGGGCCAGGCCGGGGCCGATCGCGGCCAGCGCGTCGCCGGGCCGGTTGTCGTAGAGCGCGACCAGCGCCCGGGTACCGGCGATGTGCGCCAGCAGGACCGGACTGTCGATCGTGGCGGCGTGGCCGGCCGCGGTGTCGAGTACCCGGCCGGCCTGGTCGTAGGCGCCCAGGTCCGCGAGGGCCAGGCCGTAGGCCGCGCCGTACATGGCCTGTGCCTCGAACAGGCCGCGTTCGGCGTTCGCGGACATCGACACCCGGCCCATGCTCGTCAGTGCCCGCAGGTGCATACGGGCCACGTCGGCGCTCTGGCGGACGTCGCGGCGCGGGTAGGCGCGCACGAGCCGGTAGGCGTGGGCGCGCATCTCGTCGAGGAAGGCGCTCACCTCGCTACCCGACCCGGGACCGGTGAGCGCCAGGCCGGCCGCGCCGGCGAGCAAGAGGTCACGCCGGTCAACGTCCACGCTGCACCCCTGCCGGTCACTGTCCGCAGGAATTCAGCGTCCGTCATGCAAGGCCATCCGTCCATAGCCCACCCTCCCCGCGCCGGCGTATTCATGCGAACGGTAACTGGGCCGGCCCGGACAGGTAGCAGCAGGATTGTTGACCAACATATGACGCGCATTGTTGACCAATATGCGAAACGGTCAGGCGTCGCCGCGCCACCCGGGCCGGTTGCGGTCTAACCAGCGCTCGACGTCGCGGCGGCGCCAGAGGCGTAGCCGAGGATGGACGATCAGCGGGTCGGGGAAGCCCTTCCGGTTCGCGACCGAGTCCGCGTAGGAGCGCGCTACCCGTTCCCCGCGCGGTGTGGTGCGGCCGAGCAGCTCCCGAAGCTGGTCGATGTCGACAAGGTCTCGCAGCTCCTCACGGTGGATGACCTCGTCGTTCTCGTCCGTCGACACGCACAGGACCGTAGGAACGTTCCCACGTCCCGGATTGACGTCCTGTACGTACGTCCTGTAACTCGCTACCGTGCCCGCAATGCGTGAGCCCCACCGGTCCGACAACCGGCGGGGCTCGTGGCCGACCTGTACGGAGGTACGACCGATGGACCGATCATCCACGACGCCACGTGACGACCGCCAGCTCGACGACGACGCGGGCCGGGTGCCCGCCGTCGCGGACGGCTGGTCCGGCCGGAGGCTGCCGACGAGCGGGGCAACCGCGCACTACTCCCGGATCACGGGCCGGGTCACGGTCATCATGGACGTGGCCATGACCGCGGCCGAAGTGACCACGGCGCTGTCGATCTACCTGCCGGGAGACGTCCGGCTGAGTGAGGCACACTCGCTCGGCGACACGGTGATGCTGGTCTTTCAGGGCCAGCCCGACCAGCCGGCGTTCACCGCGTCCGGCCCCTGACGGCTCCGCTCGGCCGGTGACCGCGTCCAGCTCGCGCGGGCCGACGTCGGCAAGCTGGACGGCAACACGACGATGCCCCGACCGGGAGACCGGCGGGGCATCGTGCTTTCCGGTATGCGCTGGATACGCCGTCCGGGCTGCCCTCCAGCGGTCAGAGCGTCTGCCGTGCCCGTCCGAGTGCCCGGCTGACCGTCTGCGGATGCCAGCGCCCGCCCCGCTTGGGCTGGTGGCCTTCGACGGTCAGGGTGTCCGCTATGACCCGCAGAGACGCGCCCGCGGCGGCTAGTTCGGTCATGCGGGCGAGGGCGGCCTGTTCGCGTTCGTCCGGGACGAGTTCCCGGCCGCGTGCCCGCTGCCCGTACGCGGGGGACCCGTAGGCGTAGCCCCCGCGGGACGCTTTGAGGGTGCGGCCGGAGCGGAGACGCAGCGCGATCATCGCCCGTTCGTACTCGTTGACGGCGCCGAGGACCTGCCGGATCAGTTTCCGGGACGGATCATCCGGGTCGTCCTTGAGGTAGCCGGCTTCGCCCTGCGCGGTGCTGAAGACGTCCGCGCCCATCCGCCAGATTTCGGCGATCAGCTGTTCTTGGACGACGAGGTCGCGGGCGAGCCGGTCGAGTTTCGGGACGACGATGCCGGCGGCCTGGCGTCCACGGAGGGCTTGGAGGGCTTCGCCGAGGGCGGGTCGGTCGTCGAGTTTCCCGGACACGCCTTCGTCGCGGTGGATCGTGTCGATGCGGTGGCCTGTGGTGCGCGCCCATGCGCGGAGGGCCTTCTCCTGGACGTCGAGTCCGTAGCCGTCGACCTGCCTATCGGTCGATACCCGTATGTAACCGATCAGCTTCATTGCGCTCCCACCCCGTCTGACCTGCACTGTCACATCCATTTTAATAGACGTAACACAACGGGATCACACCGAGGGGATCGACCCGATCCGACGAAGATGATCCGCGACCAGACGGGCACACACCGCACACAGCCAGGAAGGGGCCGGATACTCAGCCACCAGCACACCCGGACCGCCACACAGCAGACAGGGACCGACATCCGATATCGGGTCGGCCCCTGCCTGCGTCACGTGGACGAGCATGCCCGGTCAGGCAGCCACCGCAGCCGGCGGCTCCGCGTCCGGAGGCTCGGTGGCCCGCGCGGCAAGCAGCATCTTGACGATCACCTCGTGCGCGACGAAGGGCACACCCTGGTTGGCGAGCAGCCGAGGGAGCCCGTCGGTTTCGACTCCGTACGGAGCCAGGGCCGCAGCGGAGGCATCGCCGAGGACCTGTGCCGCCGTCTTCGCGAGGGCAGCCGGCCGGCCGCGCAGGTCGGTACGGCGGGTTTCCCACCGCGCCCAGGTATGGATGATCTCCATCGTGCGGTGCAGCAGCTCGGGGAGTTCGTCATCGAGGGCCTGCCGCTCGGCGGCGAGCTCGTCCCGGACGGCGACGAGCCGTGCCTGTTCGGCGGCCCGGCGGGCGGCATCCTCGGCGGCGGCCTGCTCGGCGAGCGTGCCCGCCCAGTCGGCCTCGCGCTGGCGCAGCTCGGCGGCGGCCTGGTCGGCTTCGGCCTGCCGCGTCGCGGCGACCTGGCGGGCGGCCTCGAGCGCAGCCAACCGCGTCTGGTGCAGATCGTCGGCTGCTGCGTCGGCGGCTGCTTCGGCCGCTTCGGCTGCGGCGGCGGCGGTAGCGAGAGTCGACGCGGGGGTCTTGCGGCTGGTCATCGTCCTGTCCTCGGGCTGGTACGGGCGTGGGTGGGCGCCGGCCGGGCTGCGGCGGCATCGAGCCGGCGGCGGAAACCGTCCGCGACACGGTCGGCGGCCTTGAAGAGCGCGTCGTTCGCGGGGGCGGCCGGCGGCGGCACGGCTACCGCCACCTTCGGCAGCGCGGCGGCCAGGTCGTCGAACTCGCGCAGCAGGCCGGCAAAAGTCACCCGGTCCGGGCCCTGCGACCCGTCAAACACGGCCTGCAAGACGCGGCGGCGGGCTGCCCGGTCAGCGGGCGGCATACCGGCGAACTCGGCGGCCTTGGCGAGCAGGCCGCCAGCCTCCCCGGCGAGGTTTTTGACGAGCGGGCTGCGGGCCATCGGCGAGACTGCGACCGTCACCGCAGCTCTGGCGGCGACCTGGTCGCGGTCGACGCGGCCATCAAGCGCGGACAGGTCGCCGAGAATGTTGATGGCGTCGGCGAGTTCCGCCGGTGTCGGGGCGGGTCCGGCAGCTCTGCTGCCCATCGGATCTCCTATGCGGCGTCGGGATATGTCCAACGACGCTGAGCGGCCATCGTGATCAAGCTCTCTGCCCGGATCTGCCACCGACCTTTACTCGTTCGCCGCGCGTCCAGCGCGCCTTGGGCCGCGAGTCTCCGCAGGTAGGACGGGTCCAACTCGAACATGTGTGCGGCTCGTGTCGTCGATACCCACGATCCCGGCTGGAGATCGTCGGCGGCGAACGAGTCGCGCGACCCGGGCGCGAAACGGCCAAGGGCGGCATCCCGCCGCAGCCGGTGATGCTCCGCAACATCGGCGAGCACGGCCAGGTCACCGCGGACCGCCACGTCGAGCGGCGACCCCCTGTCCAGCTCGGCCAGCCCCGCGCGCAGCAGCCCGACCAGGCAGGCCGCAGCCGGCCCGTCGATGAGCGGCGCCACGTCGGCGAGCCGGTCGAACACGGCCTCCGTCCCGGCGGGAGCGGCCCCGTCACGGACGTGGAGACGGCGCAGGCCGATGCGGGCGACGACGAGGAGGCGAGCAGCCTCCCGCGGCGTCGGAACGGCACACGGACCGGCCGAAGTCCTCATTCGTCGTCCGGGAGCTGCGCGACCCGTAGGCCGACCTCGCCGAGGCTGTCCCCGCGGGCGACGGCCGCTGCGACCGCGAGCGTGGAGGCTATCCGCGTCGCGACCTCGTCCACGATCCTCCGCACCGTCTCGACCAGCGCTTCCGGGCTGACGTCCACGAAGAGCAGATCGAGGTCAGTACCGGGAGCGCCACGCGCATCCTCGGATGGGTCGGGCAGGCCGAGTCCGGCGAGGATCTGCCGGTGGGCTTCGGCGACGAGCGCGGCCATGTCGAGCTGCCCGGCGACGGCGACCGCGGCCACCGCATCCTGCATCCTGGTCTTAAGGCTGATCATCGCCCGTCCTGATCGTCCGGGATGGCTGACGTCTCGGCGAGGGCGTCGAGGTGCCGCCGGATCACCCGGTCGGCGTCGGCCTGCTGCCGCGGGCTGAGACCGAACAGGGGATCATGTATGACGGCCCTGACGGTGGCCTCGATCTCCGCGATCGTCCCGGCGTCGAAGCTGGACCAGTCGCTCATCGGGTGATCTCCCGCTGCGCCCGAAGGATGTCGCGGACGACGCCCGGCATCGTCCGACGCTGCTCCTCGGTCAGGGCCAGGTCGGGGTGGTTCATCACCTCGCGGAACACGTCAACGAAGGCGGCCGCGACGCGCTCGTTTACTGCAACAATCCTTTCGTCGATCTTGAGGCGTGCCATGTCTACCAGCACTCTCCTCGCGGCGTCGAGAGCGCGCTCAAACACCACCACCGCGGCCCGGACCTGCTCGCCCGTCGCCTCGGAAAACGTTTCGAGGCTGTCCAGCTCGGCGACGCGCTGTTCAGCAATTTTTGACCAGGCGAGGATTCGGCCGGCGATCTCCTTCAGGGCTTCCAGCGGGTTTTCGACTGGCTCAGGGGTGTATTCGGCGAGCAGCGCGCGAACCTCGGCGTCTGCCAGGCGGACGGCCGCCCTGGCTCTCACCTGGCGGGCGGCACCACCGTGCTTCGCGCAAACTGTCGCGCCGCGGACCGCCGGATTCCGGCAGGGCTGGCCGGCCCTGTCGGGGCGGCGCCGGCCGGAGCAGGTCGCGGTGCAACGGGGCGGTTGAAGGGTCATCGGGCCTCCGGCAGGTTGAAGGGTCGGCTGCGGGACGGGGCGTCGGGACGCCGGTTCGGGCAGGTCTCCCGGTGCCGGGCGACGAGGACCCCGGACTGGGTCGGGTCTGGGGCTGCTGCGGTGTCGCAGTTCGGGCAGCACCAGGCGGACGGGGAGCGCAGGCCGGACCATGGCGCCCGGGCCTCGGTGCCGGTGTCGCCGTCGGGACGGGGCCTGCCGGCCCATGGCCGGGCGGTTCGCGGGGCGCTCATGCGGCGGTCGCGGTCTGGTCGACGGCGGGGACGGGGATGCTGCCGAGTGCGCCGTGATGCTGGCCGGAGCATCCGCACCGGCAGGTGCGGGGAGGGGAGACGGCCAGCATGCAGCCGGCGGCGCACGCCCCGGTGTCGATCAGGGTGCGGGCGGTCGGCGGGTCGGCCGCCGGCGGGGTGATGGTCGGGACGGGCATGGTCGGGTTGCCTCCAAGTCGGCTGATCTTGCGTGCGTGGCGTGCGGCGAGGCCGGCGGTCCGGGCGCTGCGCTTCTCCAGCTCGGCAGCGCGGCGGGCTGCGTGGTGCCGTCGGGCGGCGGTGATCTGGGCTGCGACCCGGGCCTCGGACGCTGCGGCGAGCGCGGCCGGGTCGAGGCCGGGGGTCATGCTGCGTCGTCCTCGTGGGCGGGCCACGGGTCGTCCGGTGGCTCTTCGGGCAGCGGGGCGGCGAGGCTGGATGCAGACCGCCCGCCGCTCGGAACACTTGGAACACTTGGAACGCGGTAGCGACCGCGCGACGCCTTCGCCAACTTCCCGGACTTGACCAAGCGGGTCAGGTACACCCGGACCTCGCCGAAGGCCGTCACGATCTCCGAGGTCTGTACTCCGAGGCCGGTCGCGGCACTGTCGGGGTGCTTGCGGACGAACTCCAAGATCTGATTGGTCTGGTCGCTGAGATCCTGCTGTTCGGCGCGCTGCTGCACACGCTCCGCGGCCTCGGTAAGCGTCTGACCGTCCAACGTCCACGTGCCGGCATCGGTGATCAGCGCGTATTCGTTCTCTTCGATGTCGCGTCCGGTGACCTTGAGGACACCTTCGCTGGACTGGCGTTTCCGGCCCAGGACAACGATCGTGTCCGCTGCACCGGCGAGACCGTGCGTGCCGGATACCGAGTCCACGAAGTCGTCGCTCATCGCCTTGCGGTCGTGGTGGAGGACTGCGAGCGCGAGACCGGGATGCCCGTCCGTGATGCCCTTCAACGCCGAGCCGATCCGGTAGTCACGCTGGTAGCTCGATTCACCGACCATCGCGGGCGGCATCACTTTCCCCAACGTGTCGATCACCACAAATGCGGTGTCCGGATGCAGCCTCAAGAACGCTTCGATTGTTTCGATGACCCTGCCTGGAATGATCTTTGTGATGTAGTGGAACAGCACTGGGATCAGGACTTCGCCGCCGAGTAGCCGGCGGCACCGGGCCTGCATCCGGCGGTCGCCGTCCTCCAGCGCGAGGTACAGGACACGGCCCGACGTCGGTATCTCGATCGCGCCGAGGGCGCGTCCACCTTGGGCAACCGCTAGCAACAGGCCCAACGTCAGCCATGACTTGCCGGCCTTGGGCGGTCCGACGATCAACGTGAAGCCTTCGGGCACCACATCGGGCACCGCGTACTTCAGGTCCGGGAAGGTCTGGCTGTTGAGCCAGTCGCCGTTGTGGACGCCAGCGAGCAGATCCGGTCCAGCCTCGCTCTCAGGCTGTGTTCCGAGCGTTCCGAGTGTTCCAACCCGGGCGGGGGGCTGGTCGCGCGCGATCGGCTCGCTTGCCTTCTGGGCGGCCCGCACGATCTGTTCGGCGGTTCCGCGGGTCGTCAAGCGGTCACCGCCCGGCCGTCGAGGGCGGAGCGGACGGTGCGTGCGGCCTCGCCCGGGGGCAGCCCGGCCGCCTCCGCTGCCCGCAGCAGGGCGTCAACGGCGGTCGTGTGGTCGAGGCGGCCGGCGGCGGCGTGCTCGGCCGCACGGGTACCCGCCCAGTAGAGGCGGTCGTTACGGGTCCCCTCCGGGGCGTCCGACACGACCCGGACCAGGCCGACCAGCAGACGATCCGCAGGCACCGGAGGCAGCGCACGGGATGGCCGGCGTGCGGGCGGTGTGGGGGTAGCGGCCTCGCGCAGCCAGTCCGGCAGCAGGGCGAGCGGAGCCCGTGCCGCCCACGCGTAGCGCCGGCCGGAGCGGTGCAGCGACGGCGGAGCGAGGACCATCCCGCCCGTGCCGCGGACGTCGATCCCGGGGCCGAGCAGCCCGGCGCTGTTGCGGACCCCGGGGGCCGGCCCGGCCCGGAACCACAGGTGGCGGCCTCCGCCGTCTCGGCCCGTCGTCACGGCGCAGGTGGTCACCTCGCCGTGCTCGGCCGTCAGCGCGGCCCACGACTCCGCCCCGGCCGGGCCGTCGATGTCGATGACGACCAGGCCGGACGGGCCGCAGGCCACGCCGATCGAGGCGGCCGGCCAGCGGGACCACCAGGCGTTGATGATCGCCGGATCGTCGGTGGACTCGCTGCCCCACCTGACCATCGGGATCTTGGCTCCGGGGCGGACCGGGAACACGTGGATGCCGCGGCCGGCGAGGGCGAGGGCTGCCGCGTGCATGTCGACGGGATCGCCGTGCCGATCATGGTCGGGGGGTATCGTCATGGGTGGTAGACCTGCCTTGATCGGGATCGGGTCGAGACCCTGGCTGGGGGTCGATAGGTGGGGCCGGTGCTGGGCGGCACCGGCCTTGCTGCTCAGGCGGCCTCCTGGCCGGTGGCGGCCCGCGGGCTGTGGCGGCGTCTCTTGCCGGCCTGGCCGCCGAGTCGGCCGACGGTGGCCATCCACTTCGTGCGGGCGCGGCTGGCCAGCAGGGCCCGCATGTCGTCGTCGAGCTCGCCGAGCGGGTCGAGGGCATCCGACCAGTACCGGAGCGTGCCGGGGCCGCGAACCGGACTGTCAGTGGTGATCTCGGGCATGGGCCCACCGTGCCCCCACCGTGCCGTCGCCGAATACGTGCACGTATTGCGTGACAGCAGGGTAGATCGTTAGGCGTGTCGGTCTGGGCGGAGTATCCGCAGGTCGTCCCCGATCTCCCCACGGGTTCGCAGCCCTGCGGGTCCGGTACCGTACTCGTACTTGAGACGCTTGGGCAGGCCGCGGGCGGTCCGCTCCTTTTCGAGGCGGGCGGCCTGTGGGGAGAGCCGGTTGCCCTCCAGCCGAAAGGCCGAGGCGTCGACCTCCGGCCACTTTTTGATCACTGCGGCGAGGGCGGCGCGGCGGGTCGTGATCTCCGGGGATGTGCGTCGGTTGGCCGGGTAGTTCTGCGCCGGTCGGGGCAGGCCGGCGGCCTCACGCCGACGGATCTCGATGGCACGGCCGTAGTCGCCGGCATCGCGGACGGCCTGCGCGGTCAGCCCGGGACGGCGTACCACGGTCAGCCCGTCCCGGCTGGACGCCCACAGCGGGATCGGGCTGATCTCCTTGATGATCGTGCCGGCAGGGGCGGTCAGGTCGATGGGGCCGAGGACGAGCAGGCCGAGGGCGACCAGATCACCGGGCCAGGCGGGGACGATGGGTGCCCCGGCGGCGGCGAGGTGGGCGGCGGCCTCGGCGAGCATCAGGCCGACCCGGCGTGCGTGGTCGATCACTTCGGCGCGGTCGTCCGGGTCGGGCCACAGGCCGCCGTCCGGGTCAAATGGGTTCTTGTCCTTGACGCCGTCCGCCTCGCCGGCGAGGCCGAAGATCCGGCGGAGCATCGCGGCGGTCGTCTCGGTGTCCGGGGAGTCCCACCTGATGCGCTGGTGGGCGAGGAGGGCCCGCAGGACCGGGACGACCTGCTGAGTCGCCGGGTGGGCGACGATGCGCGCGGTGGCCGCCGTCCCGGGATCCTGGCGGGGTGTGCGGGTCATCCCTGCTCCGCGTACAGCCGTGCGATATAGGCGTCGATATCCGACTGAGCGTAAAGCAGCCGCCGGCCCTGCTTTATCGCCCGAGGGCCTTGCCCTCGATGCCGCATGTTATAGAGGGCCGAAACCGTAGTCCGGAGCTGCTCGGCGGTTTCGGCGGCGGTGCGTAGAGGCCCGGACGGGGCAAGGCTTTTGGCGAGGCGGCGGGTAGTGGTAATAGCGGTACGAGTCACTGGCTCTCCGCGTGGTCAACGGGGGGAAAGGTTGGTGGGTGTCGCGAACCCCTGCAAGGTCACGGCGACACCGATGACGCTACTCGCTCCGCGGGGGGAGTTGGGTCTAGCGGTGTTTCAAGCCGCCGCAGCAGACTTATGTTCTACCGCGCTCTTACACCGACCGTAGCCTTCACTGGCGCATCAAAAATGCGGTTGGATTCGTGAGTCTGGGTGGTCGCAGGCTGGTTGACACCGGCGGTTAGCGGCGGCTGACGGCGGCTAGCGGCGGATAAGTCGGGGGCTCGGCGGGTGTGCAAGACGGCGTGTTCCATCCACGCTTCCAGCGTTTACTACGGAGCGTAGCTAAACGCTGTGACGCGGATCACTTTGAATCGGCCCGTGGCGGTCCTCGGACACAGGTTCGGACACAGACTCTCTCCGGCCTGCGAGAACTCGTGCTGCTACTCCGGAGTAGCACGCAGTGCCCAGCCTCCCGGATCGCCGGATCGGCTGCTACGACCGGCAGCCCCTACAGGGCGACCGCCAGTACGCCCCACGGGGCAAGGCGCCACAGGACGCTATATTTCCGGTGACCTTACTCGCGAATAACGACGGGGGAGATTAGAGATGCGCGTGAGAAAGGCCCGGCGAAATCCTGAAGGCCAAAGGCGGTCATAGTGGCCCGGATCAAGGACCGTTGGTTCAATGCGAAGAAAGGCCCTGACGGCGAGCGGGTGAAGTCAGCGCGATACGGCAAGGGTGACCGCTGGCAGGTCGAATACGTCGACGACATGGGCCAGAGTAAATACCCTACGTTCGCGCGCAAGGTCGATGCTGAGAACTGTCTCAATAGCGTTGAGGCGGACAAGCTCCGCGGTACCTACATTGATCCCGTCAAGGGGCGGACGCTTGTCCGCGGCTACGTCAGGGACACGTGGCTACCTGCGCAGGTGCAGCACGCGCCGAACACGGCGGCCCGGACAGAGACGATTCTGCGGGTTCATATTCTTCCGGCCTTCGGCGACGCTCAGCTCGGCCGCGTCCGGCGAAGCGCGATCCAGGCGTGGATCACCGGTCTTGCCGAGACCCACGCGCCGGGCACGGTCCATCAGATCTACACCAAGCTCAGCGGGATTTTCTCCGCAGCGCACGAGGACGATCTGATCCCGCGCAACCCATGCCGGAACATCAACCTGCCGGTCGTGACCAAGACGCGGGTTACACCACTGCCGGTGCTGGCCGTCGAGGCGCTGATCGACGCGGCGCCGGACTACTGGCGGGCCGCGGTCATCCTCGGAGCCGGGTCGGGTCAGCGGGAGGGGGAGGTGCTGGGGCTGACCTTGGACCGGGTGGAGTGGCTGCACCGGCGCGGCCGGGTCGACCGGCAGGCCCAGAGCCCGGCAGGCAAGGGTCAGCCGCACCTGCGTCCGACCAAGACGCCGTCGTCGGACCGGCTCATCCCTTACGGGGACACCGTCATCACCGCCTTGGCCGCGCACGTGAAGGCTTACCCGCCCGAGCTCGTCGAGGTCGACGTGTACACGGAGCGCGCGAAGGGGGCGAAGCCGCGGCGGGTTGCGGTGCGCCTGCTGTGGGTGGGTGAGCGGCGAGGCGGCGTCGTCCGCGCGGGCGTGTTCACCGCGATGTGGGCGAAGACCGTGAAGCGGGCCGAGGTGGCGTTACGGGCGCGGGCGGTCAAGGAGAAGGCAGCCGGGCATGACGACCTGGCAGGGCAGTACGAGGCGACCGCCGACCGGCTTGCCGGGGGCGCCGACTTCCACGAGCTCCGCCACTTCTACGCCTCGCTGTTGATCGCGTCCGGGGCGAACGTGAAGGTGGTTCAGGCCCGGCTCGGCCACAAGAGCGCGACAGAGACGTTGGATACGTACGGTCACCTGTGGCCGGATTCCGAGGAAGACACCCGGAAGGCCGTCGACGCGGTGCTCGGTGCCCTGCCCGGCGCTGGAACGGCCCAGAAACGGCCCAGCGCCGGGGGATGACCGGTGAACCCCTTACACCGCAGGCTATGTCTCCGGGTACAGCGAGTAGCCGGGGAAGTTGCCGTACAGCCGCTCCCCGGGGTCGCTGCCCACGGTGACGGCGTGCACGAGGTGGTCGCCGCCGACGAAGGCCCCCTTCCAGGACGCGCCGCGGCCGCCGAACGGCTCGTCCCGGTCGCCCCGGGACCGCGGCTTGTTGATGCCGATCTTGAACGCCCGGATCTCGCCGCTGAGCCGCTGGGCGAGCGTCTCGTCGTCGCAGGCGAGCGAGGCGACCAGCGCACCGTTGGAGGCGTTCATCGCGGCGAGGAGCTCGGCCTCGGAGTCGACCACCACGATCGTGTCCACCGGGCCGAACGGCTCGGCATGGTGCAGCGCGCACGACGGCGGGGGAGCGAGGATCGCCACCGGCGGCACGTAGGCCGAGGTGTCCTGCCCGGGCACGAAAGCGCCGTCGGCGATCGCCCCCCGGTACAGCGGCACACCGCCCTTGCTGATCGCCTCGTCGATCTTCCTGGCGAGCTCGGCGGACTTCCCCGCGTTGATGACGGGCCCGTAGTCGAGTTCGGGCAGCGGGTCGTCATCGTGCGCGACGGCCAGCGGATGCCCGAAGCGCACCGATGTGACCACGGGCAGGTAGGCCGCGAGGAACTGGTCGAAGAGCTGGCGCTGGACGACGTAGCGGGGGTACGCGGTGCAGCGTTGCTTGCCGTACTCGAAGCCCTTTTTCAGGTGGCTGGCCAGCAGGTCCCACTGGGAGAACTCCCAGATGCCCCAGGTGTTGAGGCCCTCCTGCTCCAGGAAGTGCCGTTTGCCGGTGTCGACGAGTGCCGCGGCGACCTGCCCGCCGGCGGAACGCCCGCCGACGAACGCCAGGCAGCCGATCTCCGGTGCCCGCACCAGCGCGCTCGACAGCCGGGAGCCGGACCCGGACACCAGCGCCACCGGGAGCCCGGCGCGGTGCGCCAGCGCGCAGGCGAGGGTCAGGCAGGCCGCCCCGCCGTCGGTCGGGGTCTTGGCGATCGCGGCGTTGCCGGCGAGCACCTGCACGAGCATGGCGTGCATGAGCACGCTCATCGGGTAGTTCCAGCTCGCGATGTTGCTGACCGGGCCGGGCAGCGGGCCGCGCCCATCGATCATCCGGTCGATCTCCTCGAGGTACCAGCGGACGCCGTCGAGCGCGCGGTCGACGTCGGTGCGCGCCAGCCGCCACGGCTTGCCGATCTCCCAGACCAGCAGCAGCGCGAGCAGGTCGCGGTGATCGTCCATGGCGTCCACCGCGGCGGTGACCCGCGCCCTGCGCTCGGGGAGCGGTACGTCCCGCCAGTGTTTGTGGTCGTCGAGGGTGGCGCGGATCGCCTCGCGCGCCTCGTCCGGTTCGATCATCGGCGGGCCGGCGATGGGCGAGCCGTCAACCGGGGTGACGCTGCGCAGCGGCTCTCCGGTGCGGCGCCACTGGCCGCCCCACAGGTTGCGCAGCCGGTCCGGGCCGAAGGCCTCGGGCGCGGCCTCGTGGCATCGGGCGTACGCCTCGGACCAGCTGTTACCAGGCTTGACGTGACGATGGAACGTGTTGCGGGAAGGTGTGACCATGACCACAGGCTGCCCGTGATCGGCCCTGAGCGCTACCGGCGCCACACCGCGAAGTGCGAGCGGCCGGGGCTCGGCCGCGAGCGGCGGGTGGCATGCCGGGCGTTCGGGCAACGGCGGCGAGTATCGTCATCTGGGCGTCCAAAATATTACACAGAGTAGTTGTTGCGACGGCGGGCTCGGTGCCGAGCTCACTCTCGTGGGCCTGTTGGCCATGGTCGCGGGCCCGTTGGGGGATGTGTCATATGCCCAGTTCGGGGTTGATGATTCGCCCTCTTCGCGGGTATGGTGACGGTGTGTCGTCAGCGTCATAGCAAGCGCCGTAGCAGGAAGGCGGCGCGTATCATTCCGATATGTCGGAAGCGGTATCCGTGCATGACTCGATCGGTGCCGGTGTGGAGACACGGCTCTGTGTAAGTACCCCATCACATAGAGTGGGCACATGCGTCGATCGCAGCTCGTCCGCCCGGCAGCCCGTTGTTGGACCATCCGTGCCAGATAGCTCCGATCTGTGATGATGATTGGTGTTCTGCCACCTGTGGCACCTCAGTCCGAGCCCATCCGGGTGCTCGTGGTCGACGACCATGAGCTGTTCCTCCAGGGTCTGGAAACCGTTCTTGATCT
Organism: Protofrankia sp. CiP1_Cm_nod2; assembly: GCF_920664355.1. NCBI lineage: Bacteria > Bacillati > Actinomycetota > Actinomycetes > Frankiales > Frankiaceae > Protofrankia > Protofrankia sp. CiP1_Cm_nod2. The sequence goes on along the minus strand of NZ_CAKKTL010000049.1, from coordinate 1,696 downwards.
TGAAGAGGACATCACCGTCGTCGGTCGCGCCGGCGACGGCCGACAGGCCGTCACGATAGCCACGGGAACCACGCCGGACATCGTCCTGATGGACGTCCGGATGCCCTACCGCGACGGCATCGACGCGGCGAGCGCGATCAAGCGTGAGGTGCCGACCGCGAAGATCGTTATGTTGACGGTCAGCGACGACGAAACCGATCTTTTCGAGGCGATCAAGGCGGGGGCGGTCGGTTACCTCCTGAAGTCCATCCCCCCGCACGAGGTGGCCAGCGCGGTCCGCGCGGTGCACAACGGGCTGAGCCTGATCAGCCCGTCGATGGCGTCCAAGCTCATGGTCGAGTTCGCCGCGCTCGCCCGTGGTTCCGAGGACCGGCCCAGCCGGGTGCCCGCACCCCACCTCACCGCCCGTGAACTGGAGGTCCTCAAGCTGGTCGCGGAGGGGCGGGCCAACCGGGAGATCGCCCGGAAGCTGTTCATCAGCGAGAACACGGTCAAGAACCACGTCCGCAACATCCTGGACAAACTGCAGCTGCACTCGCGGATGGAGGCTGTCATGTACGCCGTCCGGCAGGGCCTCTTCGAGATCGAATAGCGCGGGGCCGAACAGGGCGGGGCCGGCCAGGGGCTCCCCCTGGAGCGTGTTGGTGAACCGTGTTTTCCGCGCGCTTCCGGGCCCCGCTCCGCGGGCCGGCCGTCATCGTGGCCGAGGCGTCGCGGGCTGGGGGAGCGTGGGGGCACGTACGGCGCGCGGGCTGCTCCGACCTGTTCGGACGGCTGTCCAAGGCGGCCGGACGCGGGCATCCTGGTGATGTGTACGTGCAGGCGCCCCGCGGGAGCACTCGGGCACCGCCGGTGGGCCGCCTTCCCGCCCGCGGCGGGTTCTGTCACGCCTACCTCCGAGAGGGCCATGCCTAGTCCCGATATACCCAGTCATAGTCCGACGCCTGCCCTGGACCGGGCCGACCTGGGCAGGCGACAGTGATCGAGTGGCTCCTCATCCTGATCAGCGTTGTGCTGGTCGGGGTCTGCGGCGTTTTCGTCGCCGCCGAGTTCTCCCTGGTGACGGTCGACCGGATGACCGTCGAACGTGCCGCGGCAGCCGGTGACCGCAGGTCCGGAGGCGTCCTCAAGGCGCTCACGAAGCTCTCGACCGAGCTCTCCGGCGCACAGCTCGGCATCACCATCACCAACCTGGCGATCGGGTTTCTCGTGGAACCGGCGATCGCGCGCCTGCTCCACGGCCCGCTGAAGGCCGCCGGGATACCCGCGGGAATGGCCACCGGCGTCGCCGTCGCGATCGCCGTGCTGCTCGCCACGGGCGTCACCATGATCTACGGCGAGCTCGTCCCGAAGAATCTCGCGGTGGCCCGGCCGCTGGCGACCGCGCGGATGGTGCAGGGGTTCCAGCGGGGGTTCAGCCGGGTGGCCGCCTTCCTGATCCGCCTGCTCAACGGCGCCGCCGAGGCTCTGCTGCGGCGGCTGGGCATCGAGCCGCAGGAGGAGCTTGCCTCGGCCCGCTCCGCGCAGGAGCTGTTCTCCCTGGTCGGCCGGTCCGCGGAGCAGGGCACGCTCGCGCCGGAGACCGCGACGTTGCTGCAACGCTCGCTGGCGTTCGGGCACAAGCAGGCCGCGGACGTCCTAACCCCCCGGGTCCGCATGTGGACGGTCGGGGCCGGTGACCCGGTCAGTGAGGTGA